>NZ_JASCPK010000006.1:0-90190 GCF_029959385.1 Pseudomonas sp. PS01303 | reverse complement strand
TCATCACTGACACCGCGTCGCGGCCATCGCGAGCAGGCTCACTCCTACAATTTGAAATGCGTTCCCCTGTAGGAGTGAGCCTGCTCGCGATGACGTCAGCCCAATCACCAAAAATCCACCCGCCTGAGCGCCCCACGAACGAGCAACCCGCCTCGATTCAGTGCAGAAAATCACCCTCAAAACCCGCGCCCCCCAATAAACCCGCCCCCACCGCCACTTGGCACAACCACTGCATTACCCCACCCAACACACATAAAGCCCAACCTTCAACGACGAAGGCTGCGCTTCCCGAGAGAACGGGACCAGGACAAAGGCGTCCTCGCTAGGCAACTAGCGGGACGCCTTTTTTTGTTTGCGCAAAATTTCTCGAGCACGGCCTGTTGCCCACAAGAGGCCAGCCGCAGCTCCCCGGAGAACCTGATGAAAAAACTCAAACTGGTGATGATCGGTAATGGCATGGCCGGGGTTCGAACCCTCGAAGAGCTGCTCAAACTGAGCAATGAGCTGTACGACATCACCGTCTTCGGCGCCGAACCGCACACCAACTACAACCGCATCCTGCTCTCGCCGGTGCTGGCCGGTGAGCAGACCTTCGAGGAGATCGTCCTCAACGACCTCGACTGGTACCTGGAAAACCACATCAAGTTGTTGCTCAACCGCAAAGTGGTGGAGATCGACCGAGTCAAACGTCGAGTGATCGCCGACGACGGCACCGAGGCCGAATACGATCGCCTGCTGATCGCCACTGGCTCGACGCCGTTCATTTTGCCGATCCCGGGCAACACCCTGCACGGCGTGATCGGTTACCGCGACATCGCCGATACCCAGGCGATGATCAACACGGCAAAAACCCACAAGCACGCGGTCGTCATCGGTGGCGGTTTACTCGGTCTCGAAGCCGCCAACGGCTTGATGCTGCGCGGCATGCACGTCACCGTGGTGCACATCGGTGAGTGGCTGCTTGAACGGCAACTGGACAAAACCAGTGGCCAGTTGCTGCAAAGCGCCCTCGAATCCCGTGGCCTGAACTTCCGTCTGTGCGAACAAACCCACGCCCTGCACGACGCCGGCAACGGTCGGGTCGGCTCGGTGCAATTCAAGAACGGCGACATCATCCCCGCCGATCTGGTGGTGATGGCTGCGGGCATTCGTCCCAACACCGAACTCGCGGAAAAGGCCGGCATCCCGTGCAATCGCGGGATCCTGGTCAACGACACCCTGCAAACCTACGACCCGCGCATCTATGCGATCGGCGAGTGCGCCAGCCATCGTGGCATCGCTTATGGCCTGGTTGCGCCGCTGTTCGAACAGGCCAAGGTCTGCGCCAACCACCTCGCCCAACTGGGGTTCGCCCGTTATCAGGGCTCGGTGACTTCGACCAAATTGAAAGTCACCGGCATCGACCTGTTTTCCGCCGGCGACTTCATGGGCGGCGAAGGCACCGAGACCATCACCCTCTCCGACCCGATCGGCGGCGTGTACAAAAAACTGGTGATCAAGGATGACGTGCTGGTCGGCGCCTGTCTGTACGGCGATACGGCAGATGGCGGTTGGTATTTCCGACAGATTCGTGAGAATCACGCCATCGGCGAGATCCGCGATCACCTGATGTTTGGCGAAAATGCTTTGGGCGACGTAGGACATCAGGGCCAGGACAAAGCCATGGTCATGGCTGACACCGCCGAAGTCTGCGGCTGCAACGGTGTGTGCAAAGGCACCATCGTCAAAGCGATTCAGGAACACGGCCTGTTCAGCGTGGATGAAGTGAAGAAACACACCAAAGCCGCCAGCTCCTGCGGCTCCTGCGCCGGACTGGTCGAGCAGATCCTGATCAACACCGTCGGCGGCGCGGCAGACGTCAAACCGAAAAGCGAAAAAGCCATCTGCGGTTGCAGCGACCTTAACCACGGACAGATCCGCCAGGCCATTCGCGAGCAACACCTGCTGACCATCGCCGGCACCATGAGTTACCTCAACTGGCGCACGCCGAACGGCTGCGCGACCTGCCGTCCGGCGCTCAACTATTACCTGATTTCCACCTGGCCCGGCGAAGCCAAGGACGACCCGCAATCGCGCCTGATCAACGAACGTGCGCACGCCAACATCCAGAAGGACGGCACCTATTCGGTGGTGCCACGGATGTGGGGCGGCGTGACCAATCCTTCGGAATTGCGGCGGATAGCCGACGTCGCCGACAAGTACAACGTGCCGATGGTCAAGGTCACCGGCGGGCAGCGCATCGATTTACTCGGCATCAAAAAGCAGGACTTGCCCGGTGTCTGGAAGGATCTCGACATGCCTTCCGGCCATGCCTACGGCAAATCCATTCGCACGGTGAAGACCTGCGTCGGCAGTGAGTTCTGCCGTTTCGGTACACAGAATTCGACGCAGCTGGGCATTGAGCTTGAGCATGACCTGTTCAACATGTGGTCGCCGCACAAAGTGAAACTGGCTGTCTCCGGATGCCCACGCAACTGCTCGGAAGCGGGGATCAAGGACGTAGGAATTATCGGCGTGGATTCCGGATGGGAGATGTACATCGGTGGCAACGGCGGGATCAAAACCGAGGTCGCCGAATTCTTCGTCAAGCTGAAAACCGCCGAAGAAGTCCGCGAATACAACGGTGCCTTCCTGCAGTTGTATCGCGAAGAAGCCTTCTACCTCGAACGCACCGTGCACTACCTGCAACGGGTCGGCATGGAGCACATCAAGAAAGCCGTGCTGGAAGACCCGGAGCGCCGCAAAGCCTTGAACGAGCGCCTGCAATTTTCCCTGTCGTTCGAGCAGGATCCGTGGAAAGAACGTCTGGCCGAGCCGCAATTGAAGAAAGAATTCGACGTGATCCCGGTGAAAAATCTGGAGGTGCCAGCATGAACTGGCTCGATATCTGTGCCCTTGAAGAAATCAACGCCCTCGGTTCGCGGATCATTGCCGGGCCGAAAGGTGACATCGCGATTTTTCGCACAAGCGACGACGAAGTTTTCGCCCTCGACGACCGCTGCCCGCACAAGGGCGGACCACTCTCGCAAGGCCTGATCTACGGCAAACGCGTCGCCTGCCCGCTGCACAACTGGCAGATCGACCTTGAATCCGGCGAAGCTCAGGCACCGGACATCGGCTGCGCGCACCATCACCCGGCGCGGGTCGAGAACGGTCGTGTGCAGTTGGCTCTGCGGGACGCCATCTGATGAGCCGCCAGACGACCGCCTCGACCTGCTGTTATTGCGGGGTCGGCTGCGGCGTGCTGATCGAGCATGACGGCGAGCGCATCCTCGGCGTCAGCGGCGATCCGGCGCATCCGGCCAACTTCGGCAAACTGTGCAGTAAAGGCTCGACGCTGCACCTGACCGGCGACCTCGCGGCCCGTGCCCTGTACCCGGAATTACGCCTGGGCAAAGGTCTGGCGCGCAGCCGCACCGATTGGGACACGGCGCTGGAACACGCCGCCAATGTCTTTGCCGAAACCATCGCCGAACACGGCCCGGACAGTGTGGCGTTTTACATCTCCGGGCAATTGCTCACCGAGGATTACTACGCCTTCAACAAACTGGCGCGGGCCTTGGTTAGCACCAACAACATCGACAGCAATTCGCGACTGTGCATGTCTTCGGCAGTGGTCGGCTACAAGCGCAGCCTCGGCGCCGATGCGCCGCCGTGCAGTTATGAGGATCTGGAGCTTAGCGATTGCGTGATGATCGTCGGCAGTAACATGGCCTACGCCCATCCGGTACTTTTCCGTCGACTGGAAGAGGCGAAATCCCTGCGTCCACAGATGAAAGTCATCGTCATCGATCCACGGCGCACCGACACCTGCGACCTCGCGGATCTGCACCTGGCGATTCTGCCGGGCACCGATGTCGCTTTATTCCATGGGATTTTGCACCTGTTGTTGTGGGAAGACTGGATCGACCGCGACTTCATCAAGGCACACACCGATGGCCTGGCCGAACTGAAAAGTCTGGTGCGCGATTACACCCCGCAAATGGTTTCGCAGCTGTGCGGGATCAGTGTCGAGCAATTGCAGCAATGTGCGGAATGGGTCGGCACGTCGCCGAGTTTTCTGTCGTTATGGTGCATGGGTTTGAACCAGTCCACCGCCGGCAGCGCGAAGAACAGCGCACTGATCAATCTGCACCTGGCCACCGGACAAATCGGCCGTCCGGGTGCAGGGCCTTTCTCTCTGACCGGTCAGCCGAATGCCATGGGCGGACGGGAAACCGGCAGCCTGTCCAATCTGTTGCCGGGCCATCGTGATGCCGCCAACCCTGAGCACCGCGCCGAAGTGGCGGCTTACTGGGACGTGGATCAATTGCCAGACAGCACCGGCCTCAGCGCCATCGAACTGTTCGAGCAGGTGCGCAACGGCAAGATCAAAGCACTGTGGATTGCTTGTACCAACCCTGCGCAATCCATGCCCGATCAAAGCTCGGTGCGTGCAGCGCTTGAAGCCTGCCCATTCGTGGTGTTGCAGGAAGCTTTTCGCACCACCGAGACGGCGGCTTTCGCCGACCTGCTGTTGCCGGCCGCCAGTTGGGGCGAGAAGGAAGGTTCGGTTACCAACTCCGAACGGCGCATTTCCCACGTACGCAAAGCCATTCTCCCACCCGGTGAAGCACGACCGGACTGGGCGATCACGGTGGATTTCGCACAGCGTCTGGAGAAACGTCTGCGCCCACAAGCATCGAGCCTGTTTGCCTTCACACAGCCTGCGCAGTTGTTCGATGAGTTCAAAGGGCTGACCCGTGGTCGTGATCTGGATTTATCCGGAATCAGCCATGCCTTGATCGACCAGATCGGCCCGCAACAATGGCCCTTCCCCGTCGGCGCGCAGCAAGGCACAGCGCGGCTGTACGTCGACGGTATTTTTCCTACGGCAAATGGTCGAGCGCAATTCATCTCCGACCCGTATCGCGCCGCCAAGGAACAACGTGATGCACGCTTCCCCTTGACGCTGATCACCGGGCGCCTGCGCGATCAGTGGCACGGCATGAGTCGCACGGGTACGGCAGCGCAGTTGTTCGGTCATGTCAGCGAAGCGGTGTTGAGTTTGCACCCCGACGAATTGCGTCGGCATCGCTTGCAGCCGGGTGATCTGATCAATCTGAAAAGTCGGCGTGGCGCGTTGATCGTCGCGGTCGGTAGCGATGACAGTGTGCGTCCGGGCCAGGCCTTTCTACCGATGCACTGGGGCGATCGCTTTCTCAAGGGCGGCGTCAACAACCTGACCTTGCCGGCGTTCGATCCTTTGTCGAAACAACCGGAACTGAAACACAGCGGCGTGCGCCTGGAAGCGGTGAATCTGCCGTGGCAACTGTTCGCACTCATCGAAGGCAATGTTCAACAGCATTTCGAGACGCTACGACCACTCTGTGAGGCGTTTTCCTACGTGAGTCTCAGCCTTGTCGGACGTGAACGATCGGCGCTGCTGATACGCGCTGCCAGCAGCGAAGCACCGGATCCACAGTTGCTGGGCGAAATCGACCGCTGCCTGTCGCTGATCGATGGCCCGGTGCTGGCCTATGACGACCCACGCCGTGCGATCGGCAAACGCGTGCGTATCGAGAACGGCCGGATCACCGCAATTCGTCTGGCCGGCGAAACCCTCGCCCAGCATTGGTTGCAAGGCCTGTGGCTGGAAGGTCGCGCCGACGAGCAACTGCGCCGCTGGCTGCTCGCACCAATGAGTGCGCCACCGGGTAATGCCGGAGCACCAATGATGACGGCGAAAACGGTGTGTAACTGCAAAAACGTCAGCCTCGAAGCAGTGTGCACCGGCATTCGCCAAGGTCTCGATCTGCAAGGTTTGAAAAATCAACTGGGGTGCGGCACGCAATGCGGTTCCTGCGTCCCGGAAATAAAACGCCTGCTGGCTGCCAATGTGCAGCCGGTCGCGCTCATCTGATGAGGAAAGATTCCATGAATGCAAAAGTCTGGTTGGTGGGCGCTGGCCCCGGCGATCCTGAATTGCTGACCCTCAAAGCCGTGCGCGCGTTACGCGAAGCCGATGTGGTGCTGATCGATGATCTGGTCAATGACGCGGTGCTGGAACACTGCCCGGACGCGCGGATTATCGCCGTGGGGAAACGCGGCGGCTGCCGTTCTACGCCGCAGGCCTTTATCCATCGCTTGATGCTGCGCTATGCCCGTCACGGCAAATGCGTGGTGCGGCTCAAGGGCGGCGATCCGTGCATTTTCGGCCGTGGCGGCGAAGAGGCGCAGTGGCTGCGTGAGCGTGGTGTTGAGGTGGAATTGGTTAACGGCATCACCGCCGGGCTGGCCGGTGCGACTCAGTGCGACATCCCGCTGACGCTGCGCGGTGTCGCGCGTGGGGTAACGCTGGTGACGGCGCACACGCAAGATGACAGCGAGTTGAACTGGCAGGCGCTGGCGCAGGGCGGCACGACACTGGTGGTGTACATGGGCGTGGCCAAGCTCGACGAGATTCGTGATCAGCTATTGACCGGAGGAATGGCAGCGGATACGCCGGTGGCGATGATCGAAAACGCTTCACTGCCTCATCAACGTGAATGCCGGAGTGTTCTGACGGCAATGAGCGAAGCGGCCTACAGATTTCAATTGAAGAGCCCTGCGATACTGGTCATCGGCGCAGTGGCTGGGTACGCGGAGGATCAAAAGATCGCAGCCTGCGGCAGCTCCTACATTGAGCCTGCATGCGCCCTGTAGGAGCTGCCGAAGGCTGCGATCTTTTAAAGCCTGCATGCGCCCTGTAGGAGCTGCCGAAGGCTGCGATCTTTAAAACCTGAAACTCAAATCGCAGACAAAGAAAAGCCCGGCCTAAGCCGGGCTTTCCTCAGAGCGGCAGCTAATTACTTAGCTTGAGCTTCAACCTGCGCTTCTACGCGACGGTTTACAGCGCGGCCAGCGTCAGTTTTGTTGTCAGCAACTGGGCGGGATTCGCCGTAGCCAACAGACTGAACGCGGGACGATTCAACACCGTACTGGTTGGTCAGAACTTGCTTAACGGCGTTTGCACGACGCTCGGACAGTTTCTGGTTGTAAGCGTCAGGACCGACGGAGTCAGTGTGACCTTCAACAGTAGTGGTGGTGGATGGGTACTGCTTCATGAAGTCAGCCAGGTTCTTGATGTCGCCGTAGCTGTTGGTTTTAACAACAGATTTGTCGAAATCGAACTTAACGTCCAGCTCAACACGAACAACTTCAGCAACTGCTGGGCAGCCGTCAGCGTCAACAGTTACGTTGGCTGGGGTGTCCGGGCACTTGTCAACGTTGTCGCAAACGCCATCGTTGTCGCTGTCGGAGCAAACTTCAGCTGGTGCTGGAACTGGAGCAGCAGCAGGCTTGGAGCCGCCACCGAAGTTCACACCGATACCGACGCTTGGAGCCCACTCGGTGTCGCCTTTGTCGATGTTGTACTGAGCTTCAACGCCAGCACGGGCGTAGAAGTTGTCAGTGAAGTACAGCTTGGCGCCGCCACCAACGTTAGCGAAGGTCGAACGGTCACGGCTGTTCGAACCGTTCTGGTCGATGCTCTGGTCGGAGAAACCGGCCGAGACGTATGGACGCAGCATGTCGCCTGGGTTGTTGAAGTGGTACAGAGCGTCCAGAGCGGTGTTAGCGCCTTTAACGTTCTTGCCGTCGTCGGAACGCACGTTGTGCACTTCGTCGTAGCCCAGACGCAGTTCAACGTCGTCGGTCAGGAAGTAACCGATCGAACCGCCGAACAGGTTGCCGTTGTTCTTGAAGTTACGAGCGCTGTCGAATTGTTCTTTCTTAGCGAAGCCTTCGATTTCAACTGCGCCTTGGCCTTGTGCCAGAGCGCCGAACGAAGTGGCAGCAATAAGAGAACCAATGGCCAAGCCCAAGGTGTTTTTCAGTTTCATCCGTTAAATCCCCATCTGGTGATTGTGAAGCAGTCCCGCAAACCGGGGGACAACTCGGCGGCAAGTCTATCAGAACTTGCCTACACGTAAGAGATATTTGCGCTGAACTAAGTTTCAGCAATGCCTGCAAATTTCTCACGCAATTTATCTAGAGCACGTTTGTAACGCATTTTTGTCGCACTCAAACCCATGTGCATTATGTCTGCGATCTCCTGAAATTCCAGTTCTGCGACAAATCGTAGCACCAGAATTTCACGGTCAATCGGGTTCACATACACCAGCCAGCGATCGAGTCCGCCCTTCTCCTCGGGTTTTGGCATCTTTTCTTCAGACGCTTCTTCCAGGGGGTCAAGACTCAAAGCATCCATCAAGCGACGCTTTCGCCGTTCCTTCCGATACTGCGTGATGCATTCGTTGTAAGTGATGCTATATAGCCATGTCTTGAACTTCGATTTCCCCTCGAAGTTCTTCAGGCCATACAGCACCTTCAGCATCACTTCCTGACAGACATCGTCTGCGTCGCGATCGTTCCCAAGATATCTCGCACAGACGTTAAATAATGTTCGCTGGTAACGCCGCATCAGTTCTTCATAAGCGCGCGTCACGTGAAAAAGCTCGGTGTGCGAGCGCGCGACCAACTCCTCATCAGAGAGCTCGCGGGGGTCGTAGCGCGTGGATAGCGTTTGGGCTTTATTCAAAACAAGTCGTGCCGACAGTCAGGTCAATGTCCGCCGCAGCCAGCATCAGCTGGCATTTAGCGGCGGCATACATTAGCAGGGTTTGCCGGATTAGCGGCTACTCACATGCTGTTCCAGCAGGATCCGATTGGAAAGAGAGACTAGCTCACCCTCATCGGTCAGCAATGTGGTTTTAACCGTGCCGATCTCTTCGATCTGCCCTTCGACCTCGCCAACACGCACTTGTTGCCCAACCTGATACAACTCACGCACATAGATTCCCGCAAGAATCTGACCGGCAATTTCCCGGCTTCCCAAACCCATGGCCAGCGCAACCGCCAGACCAACGGTAATCAACACAATGACAATCACATGGTTCAGCAGGTCGGTCTTGACCTCAAGCTGACTGATCGCCACCGAGATGCTGATAATGATCACCAGCCCCTGCGCAATCCGCCCCAGCCCCGAAGCGTAGTCGAGGCCTACGCCTTCTGCCGCCCCGCGCACCAGGCCATTGGCCAATTGTGCGAGCAAAACACCGACCAGCAACACCAGCGCGGCACCGAATACCTTTGGCAAATACAGCGCCAGCATGTCCAGCGTAGCTGAAACTCGCTCAAGTCCAAGGGATTCTGCTGCAGAAACCAAAAATATCAGCAGAACGAACCAGTAAACGATTTTTCCGATCAGGGTCGAGATCGGTACTTGCAGGCCGGCACGCGACATCAACTTGGTCAGACCGGTACCGCCCATCAGGCGATCGAGGCCGAGTTTGGCCAGCAGTTTGGACAACAAGGTGTCGAGCAGTTTGGCCACGACGAAACCCAACAGCAGCACCACCAGTGCGCCGAACAGGTTCGGAATGAAGTTAGCGACTTTGGTCCACAACGCAGTCATTGCAGTGACGAGGCTCTGAGTCCAGAGATCAAGTTCCATATTCAATCAGCCTTATCAGCAGTGCGAGCGGTAGGTTTACGAAGACGGGAAACCGGCGAGACATGCGCCGATCCATTATTCAGGGCGATCATCAGCGCGGGCAGCCAGCGGCCCAGCAGGCTGAAAAGATCACCGGCACCGACCTGGCGGTTGGCGGTTTTGAGTACGCGGCCCAAGCACGCATCGTCGTCACGACCGGACGGTGAGGCGTTGAGCATGTCGCGCAAAGACTGTTCAAACGGATCGTGCATACGCACCTCTCGTGATGTCTGTGAAAGACGCGGGCAGATTTGGTCGGGTCACATGTTGCATGGTCACACCCAGCGCAATCGGCGGAACAACCACCACTGACCGAAGGCCAGGGCGAGCACCGTCAAACAGGCAATCAGGAAGCCATAAGGGCTGCTGGAGAACGGAATTCCGCCGACATTTATACCCAGCAGACCGGTGATAAAACTCATCGGCAAAAAGATGCAGGTGATGATGCCGAAGCGATACATCGTGCGATTCATGCGCTCGCTCAAACGCCGGTCTTCAGCCTCCAGCACCAGCCCCACGCGCTCCCGGGTCAATTCGAGCTCTTCGAGATATCGCGTCAGGCTGTTGTTCAATTCGTTCCAGTAGTCGGCATCATCTTCGACAAACCACGGCAGTTTTATCCGCGTGAGCTGTCCGAAAATATCCCGCTGCGGTGCAAGAAAACGCTTCAGTCCGGCAGCCCTGCGCCGGATGTGCAAAATCGCTCCGTGCTCGGGGGTATACCGTTCGTCGGCATCCATTTTTTCTTCTTCCTCATCGGCGATTTCCGAGAGGCAAGTGACCAGATCCTGCACCTTGTTGGTGAGGAATTGCGCCAGATAAAGGATGAGTTCAGAAGCGGTTTTCGGGCCTTTGCCGTCCGCCAATTGCGCCAGCAACTCATCCGTTGCACGCAGTGGACGCAAACGCAGGGAAATGACGCGCTGAGCTGAGGCGAAAATCCGCACCGAAACCATGTCTTCCGGCTCGGCGCCCGGATTGAGGTTGACCCCGCGCAAGAACAACAACAGCTCGGAATCCGGCAGTGGCAACAAACGCGGTCGGGTGTTTTCTTCCAGCAGCAGGTCGCAGGTGAATTCGTTGAGACCGCTGGATTTGCGCAACCAGGTCTGGGTTTGCGGATGGCTGCGATCCCAATGCAGCCACAGACTTTCATGCGCCTGCAGCTGCAAATCGTCGAGCTCAGTCCGGGCTATCGAACGCGCGCCGCCTTTACCGTCCAGCACGAGGGCATGCACCAGCCCCCATTGCGCGTTTTCTTCCTCGAACATCCGCATCCCTTTGTCGAAGCCTTATTCAGGCATTTTCAGCGGGCTCGGCGAGATGATCACGCCGTTGTTGTCCGCATAAATGTAGTGGCCCGGGTGGAACGTCACACCGGCGAAAGTCACCGGGACGTTGAGGTCGCCGAGGCCACGTTTTTCGGTTTTCATCGGGTGGCTGGCCAGCGCCTGCACGCCCAGATCGGTCTGCGCAATGACGTCGACGTCACGGATGCAACCGTAGATCACCAGCCCTTCCCAACCGTTCTTCGCGGCTTTCTCGGCGATCATGTCGCCCAGCAGCGCACGGCGTAGCGAACCGCCGCCATCCACGACCAATACTTTACCGTTGCCCTTGAGTTCGGCTTGTTCCTTGACCAGCGAGTTGTCTTCGAAACATTTGATGGTCACAATTTCGCCGCCGAACGAATCACGGCCACCGAAATTGCTGAACATCGGTTCCAGCACCTGCACCAGCTCCGGATAGGCGTCGCACAGGTCAGGCGTAAGGTAATGGTTCATCGAAAAACTCCTGTAAAAAGGAAGACGATCAAGGATGACGCACGCTATAGAGACGAGTTCCGGCGGCCGCTGTTTACCTTAGTCCATGCCATGGTCGCTGACTGAACCTGAACATACGCTGAAACGTAATAGCTAAACAGCCGCTAAAAATGACCAGAACCGCACAATGCGTCATATCTTAGCCGCAAGCCGACCTGAACGAAATGCCCTTTTCAGAGCCTCTGATTCAGACCGCAGCGGCCAGATCCGCCTTCTCGCCGAGCAACGGCGTCTGTTGATCCTTCAACCAACGCGCCACCAGCGGCCACACTTCAGCTTGCGCGGCTTTGCTCACCAACATTTCGACATGGCCGAAATTGTCGTTGAAACCCTGCTCGCGCCCAAGATTGATGAATTGTTTGTGCTCGGAGCCGAGCTGCTCGAACAGCTTGCGACACGCCCACGCCGGATCCTGATGGTCACCAGCGGCTGTCACCGCGAGCACCGGCACCTGAACCTCGGCCAATCCTGCCCACCAATCCTTGTCCTTGTCGCCAAAGCGGCCGAACAAGCCGTACCAGCGCATGTTCTCGATGGCCAGACCGATCGGCTCGTCTTCCGGGCCGCGCTTGAGGCGTGAGCCGGACAACTGCGCGAAACGCTTGAGAATAAAGCGCCCGCTCCACTCCACCGGCGGGATTTTCAGCGGCCAATACGTGCGACTGACCTGCGTGCCGAAAAACGCCGCAGAGGCAACTGCCGGCTCGCCGAGGTATTCACCCCCGAGCGCAGCGGCCAAGGTGATGCCGCCGAGTGAATGGCCGATCCAGTGCGGAACCTGACCGCTCTGCTCACGCACGAACGCGGCAATCGCCGGCAGATCGTATTTGGCATAGTCGGCAACGCGATTGCGCCGGTATTCCTCATTGCGCTGCGACAGGCCGTGACCGCGCATCTCTGGAATCCACACATCAAAACCCAGCCGCGTCAGATACGCGCCGAGTCCCAGGCCCTTCGGTGAAAACCAGAAGCGCCGATTGGAAAAGCTGCCGTGCAACAGAATCACCGGCACGCCACGGGGCGCCGTGTCGTCGGCCATGCCCAAACGGGTAACGGCGATCTCCACGGACCAGTCCGGGCTGTTGCCGGGTTTCAAACGATAAACATCTTCGCTCAGATCGCCGCGCCGCTCGGCGCTGATCAGTGCGACAGGAAATAGGTTGCTGCTGCTTTGCATAATGCTCTTGCACAAAAAAGGGCGGCATCTACAGGAGCCCGCCCTACTTCAATCTCAAAGCCCTGCCCTTTGTAGGAGTGAGCCTGCTCGCGAAAGCGGTGTATCCGTCGACATCGTTGTTGAATGTCAGTCCGTCTTCGCGAGCAAGCTCGGCTCCTACAAGGGGAGCGGGCCGCTTACATGCTCATTAAGCCTGCGCTTGACCTTCGGCCAGGAAGAACCAGGTTTCCAGCACGGAGTCCGGGTTCAGCGACACGCTTTCGATGCCCTGCTCCATCAGCCATTTGGCCAGATCCGGGTGGTCGGACGGGCCCTGACCGCAGATACCGATGTACTTGCCGGCCTTGTTGCACGCGGCGATCGCATTGGCCAGCAGCTTCTTGACCGCAGGATTACGCTCGTCGAACAGGTGCGCGATGATGCCCGAGTCGCGATCCAGACCCAGCGTCAGTTGAGTGAGGTCGTTGGAGCCGATCGAGAAGCCGTCGAAGAATTCGAGGAATTCTTCAGCGAGGATCGCGTTGGATGGCAGTTCACACATCATGATGATGCGCAGACCGTTTTCACCGCGCTTCAAGCCGTTTTCAGCCAGCAGGTCCACGACCTGGCTCGCTTCACCGAGGGTACGGACGAACGGCACCATGATTTCGACGTTGGTCAGGCCCATCTCGTTGCGCACACGCTTCAGCGCACGGCACTCGAGTTCGAAGCAATCGCGGAACGATTCGCTGATGTAACGCGACGCGCCACGGAAGCCCAGCATCGGGTTTTCTTCTTCCGGCTCGTAGAGCTTGCCGCCGATCAGGTTGGCGTATTCGTTCGACTTGAAGTCCGACAGGCGCACGATGACTTTTTTCGGCGTGAACGCTGCAGCGAGGGTGCTGATGCCTTCGACCAGTTTGTCGACGTAGAAGCCAACCGGATCGTCGTAACCGGCGATGCGCTTGTCGACGCTGTCTTTGATTTCCTGCGGCAGACCGTCGTAGTTCAACAGCGCTTTCGGGTGCACACCGATCATGCGGTTGATGATGAACTCCAGACGGGCCAGGCCCACACCGGCGTTCGGCAGTTGCGCGAAGTCGAAGGCGCGATCCGGGTTGCCGACGTTCATCATGATTTTGAACGGCAGCTCCGGCATGGCATCCACGGAGTTTTTCTTGATGTCGAAGCCCAGTTCGCCTTCGAAGATGTAACCGGTGTCGCCTTCAGCGCACGAAACGGTCACGCCCTGGCCATCCTTCAGCAGTTGGGTGGCGTTGCCGCAACCAACCACTGCCGGAATGCCCAGTTCACGGGCGATGATCGCCGCGTGGCAAGTACGGCCGCCACGGTTGGTGACGATGGCGCTGGCGCGCTTCATTACCGGTTCCCAGTCCGGGTCGGTCATGTCGGAAACCAGCACGTCGCCCGGCTGGACTTTATCCATTTCGGAAACGTCTTTGATGATGCGCACTTTACCGGCGCCGATGCGCTGGCCGATGGCGCGACCTTCAACCAGCACGGTGCCGGTTTCTTTCAACAGGTAACGTTCCATGACGTTGGCCTGAGTGCGGCTTTTCACGGTTTCCGGACGGGCCTGCACGATGTACAGCTTGCCGTCGTCACCGTCCTTGGCCCACTCGATGTCCATCGGGCACTGGTAGTGCTTTTCGATGATCATCGCTTGCTTGGCCAGTTCGCTGACTTCAGCGTCGGACAGGCAGAAACGCGCGCGGTCAGCCTTGTCGACGTCGATGGTCTTGACCGAACGACCGGCCTTGGCCTCGTCGCCGTAGATCATCTTGATCGCTTTGCTGCCCAGGTTGCGGCGCAGGATCGCCGGACGACCGGCTTCCAGCGTGCCCTTGTGGACATAGAATTCGTCCGGGTTCACCGCGCCTTGTACGACGGTTTCACCCAAGCCGTAGGCGCCGGTGATGAACACGACGTCACGGAAACCGGATTCGGTGTCGAGGGTGAACATCACGCCGGCAGTACCGGTTTCCGAACGCACCATGCGCTGCACGCCAGCCGACAGGGCGACCAGTTTGTGGTCGAAGCCCTGGTGCACGCGGTAGGAAATCGCACGGTCGTTGAACAGCGACGCGAACACCTCTTTGGCGGCGCGGATAACGTTTTCCACACCACGGATGTTCAGGAAGGTTTCCTGCTGACCGGCGAACGAAGCGTCCGGCAAGTCTTCGGCGGTGGCGGAAGAACGCACGGCCACGGCCACATCAGGGTTGCCGGCCGACAGCGCGGCGAACGCGGTGCGGATTTCGGCATTCAGTTTTTCAGGGAATTCGGCTTCCATGATCCATTGACGGATCTGTGCGCCGGTTTTGGCCAGGGCGTTGACGTCGTCGACGTCGAGCGCGTCGAGGGCCGCGTGGATCTGGTCGTTGAGGCCGCTCAGTTCGAGGAAATCACGATAGGCCTGAGCCGTCGTGGCGAAGCCGCCGGGGACCGAAACACCGGCGCCTGCCAGGTTACTGATCATCTCGCCCAGGGATGCGTTCTTGCCCCCCACATGCTCAACATCGTGTTTGCCGAGCTTATCGAGGGAAACTACGTACTCTACCAAGGTGATCTCTCCACTAACTGTGTTGGAAAAGCTCAGAAACCGGCTGCTCGGGGGAGCGTTGGCCGGTTGTATGGCCTGGACCTGGAAAATAAGTGAGAATGCTGGCCACTGGCGGCCAACAAATCGCGCCTATCATATCCAGAAATGCTCATTAGCTTAAGGCCCAAGGTGCAAATGAAACGATCTGCTTTCTTTATCTCCGATGGCACCGGCATTACTGCCGAAACCCTGGGTCAAAGCCTTCTGGCGCAGTTCGAAAACATTACCTTCAGCAAATTCACGCGACCGTACATCGACAGCGTTGAAAAAGCGCGGGCCATGGTACAACAAATCAACAAAGCCGCTGACACCGACGGCTTTCGCCCGATCATCTTTGACACCATCGTCAATCAGGACATTCGTGAGATTCTCGCGACGTCCAATGGTTTCATGATCGATATTTTCTCGACCTTCCTCGCCCCGCTTGAGCAGGAACTGACCGAGCATTCTTCCTACACCGTCGGTAAGTCGCATTCGATTGGCCACAACTCCAATTACATGGAGCGTATCGAGGCGGTGAACTTCGCCCTCGACAACGACGACGGTGCGCGCACGCACTATTACGACAAAGCCGATTTGATACTAGTGGGCGTGTCGCGCTGCGGTAAGACACCGACGTGTCTGTACATGGCCATGCAGTTCGGCATCCGCGCAGCCAACTATCCGCTGACCGAAGACGACATGGAGCGCTTGACCCTGCCCGCCGCCCTGCGTGCGCACCAGCACAAGCTGTTTGGCCTGACCATCGACCCGGATCGCCTCACCGCGATCCGCAACGAGCGCAAGCCCAACAGCCGCTATTCGAGTTATGCGCAGTGCGAATTTGAAGTGCGCGAAGTGGAGAACCTGTTCCGCCGCGAAAACATTCCGCACATCAATTCGACGCATTTTTCGGTGGAAGAGATTTCGGCGAAGATTCTGGTGGAGAAAGGCGTGGAGCGGCGGTTCAAGTAGATTTTTGGTGCCTGTCCGGACGCCTTCGCGAGCAAGCTTTGCTCCTACATTGGATTAGCGTGCCCTTGTAGGAGCAAAGCTTGCTCGCGAAGAACGATTACACGGTCTCGGTTAATGCCCGCGCCAGAGCCTCAAACCCACTGAGCAACAACCGATCATCCCCCACCGAATTACACACACTCACCCGAATACACTGCGGCACCGCCGCATGCCCGACCGCAAACGCCTCTGCGGTTGCCACCAGATAATTATTCTCCTTCAACTCCGCCGCAATCTGCGACGCCCGCCAGCCTTCCGGCACCTCGACCCAAAAATGCGGACTGTGGCTGTGCGTCTTGTAATTCAAGCCCTCCAGCGCCCCGACCACCAACGCCTTACGCCGGCCAATCTCGTCAATCTGCTCATCCAGCAAGCGCTCGGCCAAGCCGTTTTCGATCCACAGACTCGCCACCTCCATCGCCAGCGGATTGGCCATCCAGCATGTACCGCGAATGGCTGAACTCAAACGGCCGATCAACGCTTGCGGCGCATGCAGATAACCGACGCGCAATCCCGCCGAAACAGCCTTGCTCAAACTGCCGATCAACACCGAACGCTCCGGCGCGAAATAACTCAGCGGTAAAGGCCGCTGACGATCCAGCACGGCGTGGGCTTCGTCTTCGAGGATCAGCAGATTGTGCTGACGGCAGACCTCGGCAATCGCCTCGCGCCGTGGGACGGACATCACCGCCGCTGTAGGATTCTGGATGGTCGGCGTGCAATACAGCGCCGAAACGCGATGCTGACGGCAGATTTCCTCCAGCGCTGACGGTAAAAGCCCTTCGTCATCCATCGCCGCGCCGATCAGCTTTATCCCGAGCTGGCGAGCGACACTGAGCAATCCGGGGTAGGACAAATGCTCGGTCACCACCGTGTCGCCGGCCTTGAGCAAACCCATCAACGCACACAACAAACCGTGCTGGCCGCCGTTGACGCACAACACCTGATCGGCGTGCGGCACAAACGCGCCGTGCTGCAACCACACCGCTCCCGCCTGCCGATGCCGCGCCATGCCGCCTTCTGCGCTGTATCCAGTCAATTGCTGCAACACTCGCGAATCATTGGCCAATGCTTGCAGGCTCTGACTCATAAACGCCGCTTCCTGCCCCGGAATCGGCTGATTGCGGCTCATGTCGAAACAGGCGGGCGGCTCATCGCTGACATTGCGAAAGCCTTTGTCCTGCGGCCGTTCCATCCCTCTCTGACGCACGTAAGTGCCATCGCCTACACGGGCGACGACCAATCCCACACGCTCCAGCTCACCGTAGGCGCGGCTGATCGTACCGATGGTGACGCCGAGGCTATCAGCCAACAATCGGTGCGGCGGTAATTTGCAGCCAGCGTCGATCACGCCTTCAGCGATAGCCTTTTCCACTGCATCGGCGAGGCGCTGGTACTTCACGCCGATGCCGCTAGTGAGGCCATCACGGAGGATTGACACCATGGCAATACTTACTTTGACAGTCATTCGCGCCCCGAATAGCGTGCTGAAAACAGGTTCAATCAGGGATAGACCCTTTCTGTGACCAGGTCAATTCCGCCGCTCGGAGCACTCCGCATGTCGACCGTCGTCAGCACACCGATAAGCATTAGCAAACCCTGGCTTGCCGGGTTAATTACCAGCACGTTGTTTCTGATCGTCTGCCTGAGTTGGGGCACGACGTGGCTGGGGATCAAGATTGCTGTAGAAAGTGTGCCGCCACTGACCGCTGCCGGGCTGCGCTTTCTCATCGCATTTCCACTGTTTTTGAGTTTCGCGTTGCTGCGCAAAGAACCGTTGCTGTTCCCTCGGCAGAGCCGCTGGTTTTTTGTGTTCGTCACGCTGTCGTATTTCAGCCTGCCCTACTATTTGCTCAACTACGGCGAAATGCATGTCTCATCGGGCCTGACAGCGTTGCTGTTCAGCTGCATGCCAGTATTTATCCTGCTGTTTTCCGCGCTGTTTCTGCGCGAGAAAATCTACCCGTCGCAGATGCTCGGCATCGCCATCGGTTTTGGCAGTCTTTTCATGATTATTCGCAGTCAGGGTTTGCATCTGGATCAGGCCGAATGGCTGGGGGTGCTGGCGATTCTCTGCGCCGCCGTGATGCATGCGCTGTGCTACGTGGTGACGAAAAAACACGGCAGCGCGATCAGCGTGATCACCTACAACACGCTGCCGATCGGCATTGCCGGGGCGATGTTATTTATTGTCGGATTGACCGTCGAAACACCGGTATTCGAAAACATCACGGCACGCTCGTGGGGCGCGCTGTTCTACCTCGGGCTGGTGGCCTCGGTGGGCGGGTTTATCGTTTATTTTCTGCTGCTGAAACGCCTGAGCCCGATCATCCTGTCGTTCGTGTTTATCATTTTCCCGGTGTTCGCCGTGATCATCGGCGCCTGGTACGAGGGGCAAACCCTGTCCCGGGAGCTGATGGTCTATTCGGCGATTTTGTTGAGCGGGTTTGCCATCACCAAATTGCCCATCGAAAAATGGCGAAAATCGTCCGTGTAGGAGCTGCCGCAGGCTGCGATCTTTTGACGTTGATGTTTAAAAACAAGATCAAAAGATCGCAGCCTTCGGCAGCTCCTACAGGGAGCGGGTTTGTACCTTCAAATCACCAACAGGTCGACGAAGCGGTTTACCGGGGTGGACTCGAGTCGGGTTTGATCCTTGCACAGTGCGAAGATCTCGCCGCTGCGCTGACCGGTAAAACGCGTCGCCAGATTGGCTTTGAATTTGTCCTCGAGCAACGGAATGCCCTCTGCGCGGCGGCGACGATGGCCGATCGGGTATTCCACCACGACGTTTTCGCTGCTGCTGCCATCCTTGAAAAACACCTGCACGGCGTTGGCAATCGAGCGCTTGTCAGGCTCCAGGTATTCGCGGGTGAAACGCGGCTCTTCGACAATGACCATTTTCTCGCGCAGCACATCGATGATCGGGTGCGCCTTGTGGAAATCGTCTTCGTATTGCTCGGCGACCAGATTGCCGAACGCCAGTGGCACGGCGGTCATGTACTGGATGCAGTGGTCACGGTCAGCGGCATTGGCCAGCGGCCCGACTTTGGAAATGATGCGGATCGCCGATTCGTGAGTGGTGATGACGATGCGGTCGATTTCGTGCAGACGATTGCGCACTTGCGGGTGCAAGGTCACCGCCGCTTCGCAGGCCGTTTGCGCATGAAATTCGGCGGGGAAGCTGATCTTGAACAGGACGTTTTCCATCACGTAACTGCCGAACGCGCGCGAGAAACTGAAAGCGCGTTTATCTTCGGGTTTCAGCGCCAGATCGTTGTTGCTGTGGCTGAACAGCACGTCATAAAAGCCCCACTGTTTTGCCGTCAGCACGCCGGGAATGCCCATCTCGCCGCGCATGGCGATGTCGGCCAGGCGCACGCCACGACTCGACGCATCCCCCGCCGCCCAGGATTTTCGCGAGCCGGCGTTTGGCGCATGACGATAAGTGCGCAGCGCTTGGCCGTCGGCGAAAGCGTGGGACAACGCCGACAACAGTTGTTCGCGATTGGCGCCCATCAGTTTGGCGGTGACGGCGGTGGAGGCGACTTTCACCAGAATGACGTGATCAAGTCCTACGCGGTTGAAGGAGTTTTCCAGAGCGATCACGCCTTGAATCTCGTGGGCCATGATCATCGCTTCGAGCACATCGCGGATCGTCAGCGGCGCTTCAGCGTTGGCCACGCGTTTTTGCGAGAGATGATCGGCCACCGCGAGAATCGCGCCGAGGTTGTCCGACGGATGCCCCCATTCGGCGGCGAGCCAGGTGTCGTTGTAGTCGAGCCAGCGAACGATGCAACCGATGTCCCACGCGGCTTTGACCGGGTCGAGACGATAGGAAGTGCCGGGGACGCGTGCGCCAAACGGCACAACGGTGCCTTCGACGATCGGGCCGAGGTGTTTGGTGCATTCAGGGAAACGCAGCGCCAGCAGGCCGCAGCCTAACGTGTCCATCAGGCAATTGCGGGCGGTGTCGAGGGCTTCGGTGGATTCGGCTTTGAAGGTGAGGACGTAGTCGGCGATGTCCTGCAGGACACGGTCGTAGTCGGGGCGGTTGTTCAGGTCGACGTTGGCGCTCATTGCGGTTCTCCTGTGCGGGAATGATGAGTGGTGCGGTCTTCCTCAGGGCTTGGCTGGGTTGGTTGATTGCAGGTCTGGGATGCCTGCTTGATTTGCGTTTCTTCTGTGGGTGGCCCCTCACCCTAGCCCTCTCCCGAGGGAGAGGGGACTGATTGGGGGATGCTGTAGAGCTTCACCGACTTGAACGATCTGCGCTGAATCCATAATCGATCAGGCCAATGCACATCCTCAGACACATCGGTCAGCCGTGAGAATCCATAATCGACTCGATCTTTCAGGTCGATGTACATCTCCAGACACCTCGGTCGGCCCCCTCTCCTTCCGGGAGAGGGCTGGGGTGAGGGAAGAGGTTCGCTAGTCAGAAAGAATCTCCGGGGACGCGCACGTAGCCTTCCATCAGCACCCGAGCACTGCGGCTCATGATGGCTTTTTTGACGATCCACTCGCCGTTTTCCAGACTGGCTTCAGCACCAACGCGCAACGTCCCGGACGGATGCCCGAAGCGCACGGCATTGCGTTCAACGCCGCCCGCCGCAAGGTTCACCAAGGTGCCGGAAATAGCCGCCGCCGTACCAATCGCCACTGCCGCCGTGCCCATCATCGCGTGGTGCAACTTGCCCATCGACAACGCGCGCACCAGCAAATCGACATCTCCGGCGCCAATAGCTTTACCACTCGACGCCACATAATCTGCAGGCTTGGCAACAAACGCGACTTTCGGCGTGTGTTGCCGTTTTGCCGCTTCATCCAGATTGGCAATCAGGCCCATGCGCAGCGCGCCATACGCACGAATGGTCTCGAACATCTGCAATGCTTTCGGATCGCTGTTGATCGCGCCTTGCAGCTCGGTGCCGGTGTAACCGATGTCTTCGGCGTTGACGAAAATCGTCGGGATGCCGGCGTTGATCATCGTCGCTCTGAACGTGCCGACACCCGGCACTTCCAGCTCATCGATCAGGTTGCCGGTGGGGAACATCGAGCCACCGCCGCCCTCTTCTTCCGCCGCCGGGTCCATGAATTCAACCTGCACTTCAGCGGCCGGAAAGGTCACGCCGTCGAGTTCGAAGTCACCGGTTTCCTGCACTTCGCCGTTGGTGATCGGCACGTGGGCGATGATCGTCTTGCCGATGTTGGCCTGCCACACGCGCACCACCGCAACACCGTTGTGCGGAATGCGGCTGGCGTCGACCAGACCATTGCTGATGGCGAACGAGCCGACCGCTGCCGAGAGGTTGCCGCAGTTGCCGCTCCAGTCGACGAATGGCTTGTCGATGGAGACCTGGCCGAACAGGTAATCGACGTCGTGATCAGCCTTGAGGCTTTTCGACAGGATCACGGTTTTGCTGGTGCTTGAAGTGGCGCCGCCCATGCCGTCGATTTGCTTGTCGTACGGGTCGGGGCTGCCGATCACGCGCAGCAGCAGAGCGTCGCGAACCGGCCCGGGAATCTGCGCCGCTTCGGGCAAATCCTTGAGGCTGAAAAACACGCCTTTGCTGGTGCCGCCGCGCATGTAGGTGGCCGGGATCTTTATTTGTGGTGCGTGAGCCATGGTGCTCCTTATCCACAGGCGTGAGACCGAGATCTCACGCCTGCATCAGTAGATTTAAACGGCAACCGCCGACTCTTCAAGGAAGTCCTGAGCGAAGCGTTGCAACACGCCGCCGGCCTCGTAGATCGACACTTCTTCTGCGGTATCCAGACGGCAAGTCACCGGCACATCAACGCGCTCGCCGTTCTTACGATGGATCACCAGCGTCAGGTCCGCGCGCGGTTTGCGCTCGCCGATCACGTCATAGGTTTCGCTGCCGTCGATGGCCAAGGTGTGACGGTCGGTGCCTGCTTTGAACTCCAGCGGCAGCACGCCCATGCCCACCAGGTTGGTGCGGTGAATGCGTTCGAAACCTTCAGCGGCAATCGCCTCGACACCGGCCAGACGCACGCCTTTCGCCGCCCAGTCGCGGGACGAACCCTGACCGTAATCGGCGCCGGCGATGATGATCAGTGGCTGTTTGCGCTCCATGTAAGTTTCGATGGCTTCCCACATGCGCATGACCTTGCCTTCCGGTTCGACCCGCGCCAGCGAACCCTGTTTGACCTTGCCGTTTTCCACGACCATTTCGTTGAACAGTTTCGGGTTGGCGAAAGTCGCGCGCTGTGCGGTCAAGTGGTCGCCACGGTGCGTTGCGTAGGAGTTGAAGTCCTCTTCCGGCAGGCCCATTTTCGCCAGGTATTCACCGGCGGCGCTGTCGAGCATGATCGCGTTCGATGGCGACAGGTGATCGGTGGTGATGTTGTCGGGCAGCACCGCCAGCGGGCGCATGCCCTTCAGCGGACGTGCGCCGGCCAGCGCGCCTTCCCAGTACGGCGGACGGCGAATGTAGGTACTCATCTCGCGCCAGTCGTACAGCGGCGTGACTTTCGGGCCGGTGTCTTCGTGGACAGCGAACATCGGAATGTAGACCTGACGGAACTGCTCAGGCTTGACCGAAGATTTCACCACGGCGTCGATTTCTTCGTCGCTTGGCCAGATGTCTTTCAGGCGGATTTCCTTGCCGTCGACCACGCCCAACACATCTTTTTCGATGTCGAAACGGATGGTGCCGGCGATGGCGTACGCCACCACCAGCGGCGGCGAAGCGAGGAACGCTTGCTTGGCGTACGGGTGGATGCGGCCGTCGAAGTTGCGGTTGCCCGAGAGCACCGCAGTCGCATACAGATCGCGGTCGATGATCTCTTGCTGGATCACTGGATCCAGCGCGCCGGACATGCCATTGCACGTGGTGCAGGCGAAGGCGACGACGCCGAAACCGAGCTGCTCCAGTTCAGTGGTCAGCCCCGCTTCGTCGAGGTACAGCGCGACGGTTTTCGAACCCGGCGCCAGCGAGGATTTCACCCACGGTTTGCGGGTCAGGCCGAGCTTGTTGGCGTTGCGCGCGATCAGGCCAGCGGCGATGACGTTGCGCGGGTTGCTGGTGTTGGTGCAACTGGTGATGGCGGCGATGATCACCGCGCCGTCAGGCATTTGCCCGGGGACGTCTTCCCACTGACCGGAGATGCCTTTGGCTGCCAGATCCGAGGTCGCGACGCGAGCATGCGGGTTGCTCGGGCCGGCCATGTTGCGCACCACCGAGGACAAATCGAAAGTCAGACCGCGCTCGTATTGCGCGCCTTTCAGGTTGTCCGCCCAAAGGCCGGTGAGCTTGGCGTATTGCTCGACGAGCTGCACTTGCTGGTCTTCACGACCGGTGAGTTTCAGGTAATCGATGGTCTGCTGATCGATGTAGAACATCGCTGCGGTGGCGCCGTATTCCGGGGCCATGTTGGAGATGGTTGCGCGGTCGCCGAGGGTCAGCGCAGCGGCGCCTTCGCCGAAGAACTCCAGCCATGCGCCGACGACTTTCTGTTTGCGCAGGTATTCGGTCAGCGCCAGCACCATGTCGGTGGCGGTGATGCCCGGTTGCAGCTTGCCGGTCAGTTCAACACCGACGCTTTCCGGCAGACGCATCCACGACGCGCGACCGAGCATCACGCTCTCGGCTTCGAGGCCGCCGACACCGATGGCGATCACGCCCAAGGCATCAACGTGCGGGGTGTGGCTGTCGGTGCCAACGCAAGTGTCGGGGAACGCCACGCCTTCACGCACCTGGATCACCGGAGACATTTTCTCCAGGTTGATCTGGTGCATGATGCCGTTGCCCGGCGGGATCACGTCGACGTTCTTGAAGGCCTTTTTCGTCCAGTTGATGAAGTGGAAGCGGTCTTCGTTGCGCCGGTCTTCGATGGCGCGGTTTTTCTCGAACGCCTGAGCGTCGAAACCACCGGCTTCGACAGCCAGCGAATGGTCAACGATCAGTTGCGTCGGCACTACCGGGTTGACTTGCGCCGGGTCGCCACCCTGCAACGCGATCGCGTCGCGCAGACCTGCGAGGTCGACCAGCGCGGTCTGGCCGAGAATGTCGTGGCAGACCACACGCGCCGGAAACCACGGGAAATCGAGGTCGCGTTTGCGCTCGATCAGTTGCTTGAGCGAATCGGTGAGCGTGGCCGGGTCGCAGCGACGCACCAGGTTTTCCGCCAGCACGCGGGAGGTGTACGGCAGGGTGTCGTAACTGCCGGGCTGAATCGCTTCGACCGCCGCGCGGGCGTCGAAATAATCCAGAGGGCTGCCGGGCAGGGTTTTGCGGAATGCTGTGTTCATCGGGTCAGGACTCGGGGCACGGTGGTTGCAAAGGGTGATGCCTTCTTGCCGATCCCCCCTGTAGGAGCTGCCGAACGCTGCGATCTTTTGATCTTTTTTTTCAAGATCAAGATCAACAGATCGCAGCCTTCGGCAGCTCCTACAGGGTTTGCGCTCAGGAGTTGGCACTCACCATTCAGCGACGTTCGATTGGCACGAACTTGCGCTGTTCGACGCCGATGTACTCGGCGCTTGGGCGGATGATGCGGTTGTTGGCGCGCTGTTCGAAGACGTGCGCAGCCCAGCCGGTCAGGCGCGAGCAGACGAAGATCGGCGTGAACAGCTTGGTCGGAATGCCCATGAAGTGGTACGCCGAGGCATGGTAGAAATCGGCGTTCGGGAAGAGTTTTTTCTGCTCCCACATGGTCTTGTCGATGGCTTCGGAAACCGGGAACAACACCTTGTCAACGACTTCATCAGCCAGCTGTTTCGCCCAGCCTTTGATCACTTCGTTGCGCGGGTCGCTGTCCTTATAGATCGCGTGGCCGAAGCCCATGATCTTGTCTTTGCGCTCGAGCATGCCGAGGGTGCCTTTGATCGCGTCTTCCGGCGACGAGAAGCGCTCGATCATTTCCATCGCCGCTTCGTTGGCGCCACCGTGCAACGGGCCGCGCAACGAACCGATGGCTGCGGTGACGCAGGAATACAGATCGGACAGCGTCGAGGCGCAAACGCGGGCGGTGAAGGTCGAGGCGTTGAATTCGTGCTCGGCGTAAAGGATCAGCGAGACGTTCATCACTTTGACGTGCAGTTCGCTCGGCTTCTTGTCGTGCAGCAGGTGCAGGAAGTGGCCGCCGATGGTTGGCTCGTCGCTGACGCAGTTGATGCGCTTGCCGTCGTGGCTGAACCGATACCAGTAGCACATGATCGCCGGGAATGCGGCGAGCAAACGGTCGGTCTTGTCGCGCTGCTCGGAGAAGTCCTTCTCCGGTTCGAGGTTGCCAAGGAACGAGCAGCCGGTGCGCATCACGTCCATCGGGTGGGCGTCGGCGGGGATGCGCTCGAGGACTTCTTTCAGCGCTTGCGGCAGATCGCGCAGCTTGCTCAGCTTGCCTTGGTATTCGTCGAGGTGCGCCTGGGTTGGCAGCTCGCCGTAAAGCAGCAGGTAGGCGACTTCTTCAAATTGCGCATCGGCTGCCAGTTCGCGCACGTCGTAGCCGCGATAGGTCAGCCCGGCACCGGCCTGGCCCACGGTGGACAGTGCGGTTTGCCCGGCAACCTGGCCACGGAGCCCGGCGCCACTGAGTACTTTTGCTTCGGCCATTGTTGTCTCCATTTTTCTTGAATTTGTAGGGGAAACTTGTACTTGCACTTGTAGGAGCTGAGCTTGCTCGCGAAAGCGGTGCATCAGGCGACGCAAATATTGAATGTCCGGTCGTCTTCGCGAGCAAGCTTTGCTCCTAAGGGGCGTTGATTATTTTTTCGCAGCAAACAACGCATCGAGCTTCTGCTCGAACGTGTGGTAATCAATACGATCGTAAAGCTCCATGCGAGTCTGCATGGTGTCGATGACATTCTGCTGCGTGCCGTCGCGGCGGATCGCGGTGTAGACGTTTTCCGCCGCCTTGTTCATTGCGCGGAACGCCGACAGCGGATACAGCACCAGCGACACGTCGGCGCCGGCCAGTTGCTCGGTGGTGTACAGCGGCGTCGAGCCGAACTCGGTGATGTTGGCCAGGATCGGCGCTTTCACACGGTTGGCGAACAACTTGTACATCTCCAGCTCGGTGATGGCTTCCGGGAAGATCATGTCAGCGCCAGCCTCGATGCACGCGGCGGCGCGATCCAGTGCCGATTCCAGACCTTCCACCGCCAGCGCATCGGTACGCGCCATGATCACAAAGCTGTCATCGGTGCGCGCATCGACGGCGGCTTTGATGCGGTCGACCATTTCCTGCTGGCTGACGATCTCTTTATTAGGACGGTGGCCACAGCGCTTGGCGCCAACCTGATCTTCGATATGAATCGCCGCCGCGCCGAACTTGATCATCGACTTCACCGTGCGCGCGACGTTGAACGCCGACGAGCCGAAACCAGTGTCGACATCGACCAGCAGCGGCAGATCGCAAACGTCGGTGATGCGGCGCACGTCGGTCAGCACGTCATCCAGACCGGTGATGCCCAGATCCGGCACGCCGAGCGAGCCGGCGGCCACCCCGCCACCGGACAGGTAGATCGCCTTGAAACCGGCGCGCTTGGCCAGCAGCGCGTGGTTGGCGTTGATCGCGCCGACCACTTGCAATGGATGCTCGCTGGCGACCGCATCGCGGAAACGCTGGCCTGGAGTGCTGTGCTTGGAACTCATGACTCACCTCGTTCAGTGGCTGTCTTATTGTGGGCGCCGTCCTGGTAATGACGGGCGATGTTGCGTTTCGAGGCGCCGATGTGGCGGCGCATCAACAATTCCGCGAGCTCGCCGTCACGGTCGGCGATGGCATCGAGAATCCGGTGGTGTTCGGCAAAGGCCTGGCGTGGGCGGTTCGGCGTGGTGGAAAACTGGATGCGGTACATGCGCACCAGTTGATACAGCTCGCCGCAGAGCATTTGGGTCAGCGTGCGGTTGCCGCTGCCCTGAATGATCCGGTAGTGAAAGTCGAAATCGCCTTCCTGCTGGTAGTAGCCGACGCCGGCCTGAAACGCAGCGTCGCGCTCATGGGTTTCCAGCACCCGGCGCAGTTCGTCGATTTCTTCGACGCTCATGCGCTCGGCTGCCAGACGGCAGGCCATGCCTTCGAGGGATTCGCGGATTTCGTAGAGTTCGATCAGCTCGGCATGATTGAGCGAGACCACCCGCGCGCCGACATGCGGGACGCGCACCAACAGGCGCTGGCCTTCGAGACGGTGAATCGCCTCACGCAACGGTCCACGGCTGATGCCGTAAGTGCGCGCCAGTTCCGGCTCGGAGATTTTGCTGCCCGGGGCGATCTCGCCTTTGACGATGGCCGCCTGAATACGCCGGAAGACGTTTTCCGAGAGCGTCTCGGAATCGTCACCGTTGATGACCGGGGGATCGAGTTGATCCAGCATGATTGTCGACACCTTTAAATCCAATGCGGCAAAAACTAGCTAATTCAGCCGAATCAGTCAAAGGATAAATGGGTATTGTCGACAATCGTCTAATAACCTTAAAAGATCGCAGCCTTCGGCAGCGCCTACAGGGATCAGTGTAGGAGCTGCCGCAGGCTGCGATCTTTGGATCTTGTATAGACCGCCCCCAGCGCTGGCGCCATAAAACCACCGTGCTAGAATGCCGCCCGCATTTGCTGGCCATTTGTACGGCTTGTCATAAAAAGCTGCCAGGCACACGCAGGCGCTTGCGCAAGTCTTGCCAGGCACCTGAACCGACCACGGAACGCTGCGCACCAGGATTTATGAGACTCAAGCCTTTTCCCACATTCTTTGCCCTGTTTTGCCTGCCCGGCCTCGCCGCCGCGGGGGAAAAAACCGTGTACGGCCTCAACGAATACGCTTCGCTTGACGGCATCAATCTCGAAGTCGCGGCCAAACTCGACACCGGCGCAAAAACCGCCTCGCTGAGCGCCCGCGACATCAAACGCTTTAAACGCAACGGTGAGTCCTGGGTACGTTTCTACCTGGCGATCGACGCGGCGCATTCGCACCCGATCGAACGGCCACTGGCCCGCGTCAGCAAAATCAAACGCCGCGCCGGCGACTACGACCCGGAAGAAGGCAAGAAGTACACCGCCCGTCCGGTAATCGAGCTGGATATCTGCATGGGCACGGCGATGCGCAGCATCGAAGTGAACCTGACCGACCGAAGTGCGTTCCAATACCCGCTTTTGATCGGCTCCGAAGCGTTGAAACGCTTCGACGCGCTGGTCGACCCCAGTCTTAAATACGCTGCCGGCAAACCCGCCTGCACCATCGCCGCTCATACCGCCGAGTAATTTCCATGCGTTCTCTAACCTTCCACCTGAAAATCCTGATCACCATTTTGGTGTTACTGGGCGTTTCGGTTACGGCCTATCAGATTTTCGTACTTGGCATCCCGGTGACCGAAGATGCGACCGACGACTTGTGGAACATCGACGCCAAAGTCGAGTTCGTCGCCAGCACCAAGGATCCGGTAAAGATCCAGATGTTCGTACCGCCGCTGAGCCGCGATTACGTCAGCCTCAATGAGAGTTTTATTTCCAATAACTACGGCGTCGCGGTGAACCGTGTCGACGGCAACCGCAAGGTGACCTGGTCGGCACGTCGCGCCAAGGGCAACCAGACCCTTTATTACCGTCTGGTGCTGACCAAGCGTTACACCGCGGAAAAATCCAAGGTCAAAGGCCCGACCTTCCGCGACAGCATCGCCATCGAAGGCCCGGAAAAAATCGCTGCCGAGGCCCTGCTCGCACCGATCCGCCAACACTCCGCCGACGTCGAGACCTTCATCGGCGAAGCGATCAAACGCGTCAACAACCTCAACGACGACAATGTGAAACTGCTGCTGGCCGGCGATCCGTCGACTGCGCACAAAGCCAAAATCGTCGAATTGCTGCTGTCCATCGCCCACGTACCGGTGGAAAAAGTCCACACCATCCGCCTCGTCGCTGATCAACCGCAAATGCCCGAACTGTGGCTGCGCAGCTTCAACGGCAACGATTGGCTGTATTTCAACCCGGAAACCGGCGAGCAAGGCCTGCCGACCGACCGCCTGCTGTGGTGGACCGGCGATGAAAACCTGATCACCGTCGACGGCGGCAAGAAAGCCAATGTGACCTTCAGCCTGAACAACAGCGAGATGAACGCGATTCGTCTGGCCAAGCTGACTGACGAAAACACCGACGCCAACTTCCTTGAATACTCGCTGTACGGCTTACCGCTGCAGACCCAGCAGACCTTCATGATCATGGTGATGATTCCGATCGGCGTGCTGGTGATCCTGATCCTGCGCAACCTGATCGGCCTGCAAACCCTCGGCACGTTCACCCCGGTACTGATCGCCCTCGCCTTCCGCGAGACGCAACTGGGCTTCGGTATATTGCTGTTTACCGTGATCACGGCGCTGGGGCTGTCATTACGTTCCTATCTGGAACACCTGAAGCTGCAAATGCTGCCGCGACTGTCGGTGGTGCTGACCTTTGTCGTGGTGTTGATCGCGGCGATCAGTCTGTTCAGCCATAAGCTCGGCCTGGAACGTGGTCTGTCGGTGGCGCTGTTCCCGATGGTGATTCTGACCATGACCATCGAACGTCTGTCGATCACTTGGGAAGAACGCGGCGCCAGCCATGCGATGAAAGTTGCGATCGGCACGCTGTTCGCGGCGTCCCTGGCGCACCTGATCATGACCGTGCCTGAGCTGGTGTACTTCGTGTTCACCTTCCCGGCGATCCTGCTGATTCTGGTCGGCTTCATGCTGGCGATGGGTCGTTATCGCGGCTACCGCCTGACCGAACTGGTGCGCTTCAAGGCTTTCCTGAAGAAGGCTGACGCCTGATGTTCGGTTTCTGGAAGACCTGGAAGGCGCTGGAAGCGCGCGGCATCATGGGCATCAATCGGCGTAACGCCGACTACGTGCTCAAGTACAACAAGCGCAGCCTGTACCCGATCGTCGATGACAAGATCATCACCAAGGAACGCGCAATCGAGGCCGGCATCCACGTGCCGGAATTGTATGGCGTGATTTCCACCGAGAAGGAAATCGACAAGCTCGGCGAGATTATCGGCGGGCGCAGCGACTTCGTGATCAAGCCGGCGCAGGGCGCCGGCGGTGACGGCATCATCGTCGTCGCCGACCGCTTCGAGGGCCGTTATCGCACGGTGTCGGGCAAGATCGTTGACCACGAGGAGCTTGAGCATCATATCTCGAGCATTCTTACTGGCCTGTATTCGCTGGGTGGCCACCGCGACCGTGCGCTGATCGAATACCGCGTGACCCCGGATCAGATCTTCAAAAGCATCAGTTATGAAGGCGTGCCGGACATCCGCATCATCGTGCTGATGGGTTATCCGGTGATGGCGATGTTGCGTTTGCCGACCCGGCAATCCGGCGGCAAGGCCAACCTGCACCAGGGCGCGATTGGCGTCGGTGTCGATCTGGCGACTGGTCTGACCCTGCGCGGCACCTGGCTGAACAACATCATCACCAAACACCCCGACACCACCAACGCAGTGGACGGCGTGCAACTGCCCTACTGGGACGGTTTCATGAAACTCGCGGCCGGCTGTTATGAGCTGTGCGGACTGGGTTACATCGGTGTGGACATGGTGCTCGATCAGGAGAAAGGCCCGCTGATTCTCGAGCTGAATGCGCGGCCGGGGTTGAATATTCAGATTGCTAACGACTGTGGGCTGACGTTGCGTACGCATGCGGTTGAGGCGCGGCTGGAAGAGCTGAAGGCGCGTGGGGTGGTCGAGACGGCTGAAGAGCGGGTGGCGTTTACTCAGGAAATGTTTGGGCATATTCCCGCCGTCGAAGGCTGATCTCCCCCGATGATCGTTCCCACGCTCTGCGTGGGAATGCATCCCGTGACGCTCCGCGTCACAGTGGACGCAGAGCGTCCATGGCGGCGTTACCACGCAGAGCGTGGGAACGATCAGTAAAACCCCGATCTGCTCCCTTTCCCCTCGCCCCCTTGGGGGCGGTCCGACGTTTCGGGAGGGCTGGGGTGAGGGGGTGGCTTTTGACTTTGATCTGGCATCGGAGAGGACTACAATCCCAACCCCGCCTCAACGGCCGATCTGCCCCGCCCATGTTGACCTGTTCCGTACACCCGCTGCCCTACCGCGCCAATCCTGCCGACTATTTCGCGGCCATCCGCCACGCGCCCGGCGCCGTGCTGCTCGACAGCGGCAGGCCGAGTGCCGACCGCGGTCGTTATGACCTGCTCAGCGCCTGGCCGCTGGAACAACTGGCGGTGTTGCCGGACGAGAGTGGCAACCATTTCCTCCAGCGGTTACGCGACAATTTGCAGCGCTTGGGCGAGGCGGATTTACCGGCGGGTTTCGAGTTGCCATTCGCCGGCGGCTTGATCGGTTACCTCAGCTACGACTTCGGCCGTCATCTGGAAAACCTGCCAAGCCAGGCCCGCGATGATCTGCAATTGCCCGACGCACGTTTCGGCCTGTACGACTGGGCGCTGATCAGCGATCACCAGACGTCAACCAGCCAATTGGTCTTTCACCCGTCCGTGATCGACAGCGAGAAACAGCGGCTGATTTTGTTGTTCACGCAGCCAGTCGTTAGTGCTTTAACCCCGTTCAAGCTCAACAACCCGATGGCCGCCGACCTCTCGGCCGACGATTACCGTCAGGCCTTCGAACGCATTCAACATTACATCCAGGCCGGCGATTGCTATCAGGTCAACTTCGCTCAACGCTTCCGCGCTGAGTGCCAAGGCGATCCGTGGCTGGCCTATTGCGCATTGCGCGAAGCCTGCCCGACGCCGTTCTCCGGTTTCCAGAGCCTGCCTGACGGTGGCGCGGTGTTGAGCCTGTCGCCCGAGCGCTTCGTCAAAGTCAGCCAGCGCCAAGTGGAAACCCGGCCAATCAAAGGCACCCGCCCTCGCGGCCTGACCCCAGCCGAAGATGCGGCCAACGCCGCCGAACTGCTGGCCAGCCCCAAGGATCGCGCGGAAAACCTGATGATCGTTGACCTGCTGCGCAACGACCTCGGCCGCACTTGCCGCATTGGTTCGGTGCGGGTACCGGAGTTATTCAGTCTGGAAAGCTATCCGAACGTGCATCACCTGGTCAGCAGCGTCACCGGCGAACTGGCGGACGACCGCGACGCACTGGATTTGATTGCCGGCAGCTTCCCCGGCGGCTCAATCACCGGCGCACCGAAGATTCGTGCGATGCAGATCATTGATGAACTGGAGCCGACCCGGCGCGGGTTGTACTGCGGTTCGTTGCTGTACCTCGACGTGCGCGGCGAGATGGACAGCTCCATCGCGATTCGCAGTCTGTTGGTCAAGGATGGGCAGGTGTGCTGCTGGGGCGGTGGCGGGATTGTTGCCGATTCGGATTGGCAGGCTGAGTATCAGGAGTCGATCACCAAAGTCAGAATCCTTCTCGAAACCCTGCAAAACCTCTGAGTAATGATCGTTCCCACGCTCCGCGTGGGAATGCAGCCCGGGACGCTCGGCGTCCCATCCAAAGCCGAACGCGGAGCGTCCGTTGAGGCATTCCCACGCAGAGCGTGGGAACGATCATTTAGCCAGGCTTACAGGCTGAGGTCGCGGTTGGAGGCTTTTAGGAATTCCTGCTTCAACTCAGCAAAGGTATGCACCGCCGGAAACTGCGGAAACTCGCGAATCACATTCTCCGGTGCATGGAACAAAATCCCCGCATCCGCCTCGCCCAGCATCGTCGTATCGTTATACGAATCCCCCGCCGCAATCACCCGGTAATACAGGCTCTTGAACGCCAGCACCGACTGGCGCTTCGGATCTTTCTGGCGCAACTGATAGCTGGTCACCCGCCCGGTTTCGTCAGTAATCAGACGATGGCACAGCAACGTCGGGAAGCCCAACTGACGCATCAGCGGCTGCGAGAACTCATAAAACGTGTCCGACAGAATCACCACCTGAAAGCGCTCGCGCAGCCAGTTGACGAACTCCACCGCGCCGTCCAGCGGCTTCAGCGTGGCGATCACTTCCTGAATGTCGGAGAGCTTCAAGCCGTGTTCGTCGAGGATGCGCAGACGCTGCTTCATCAGCACGTCGTAATCGGGAATGTCCCGGGTGGTGGCCTTGAGGGAGTCGATTCCGGTTTTTTCGGCGAAGGCGATCCAGATTTCCGGCACCAACACCCCTTCAAGATCCAGGCAAGCAATTTCCACAAGACACTCCCGTTTGTATTGATTATTTGAGTCGAGCGAGGCCGAACTCTAGCGACTCAAATCCACTCGCGCAACGCACAGCGCGCCCCGAGCCGCGCAGCTTTTTGTTACCATCGGCCCCATATAGAGCGCCCAGCGCCACCGACCTGTAGGAAGCCGCCCTGATGAGTGCAACGTTCGACGTCGTGGAACTCGCCACGACCTATGCCAACAAATCCGCGCAAGACATTCTCAAACTCGCCTTTGCCGAGTTCGGCGATGACCTGTGGATATCTTTCAGCGGCGCCGAGGATGTGGTGCTGGTGGACATGGCTTGGAAGCTCAACAAGAACGTCAAGGTGTTCAGCCTCGACACCGGCCGCCTGCACCCGGAGACCTACCGCTTCATCGATCAAGTGCGCGAGCACTACAAGATCGACATCGAACTGGTGTCGCCGGACTACACGAAACTGGAGCCGTTCGTGAAGGAAAAAGGCCTGTTCAGTTTCTACAAGGACGGCCACGGCGAATGCTGCGGCATCCGCAAGATCGAACCGCTGCGCCGCAAGCTGTCCGGCGTCAAAGCCTGGGCCACCGGCCAGCGCCGCGACCAGAGCCCGGGCACGCGCAGTGCCGTGGCAGCGATGGAAATCGACACGGCGTTCTCCACGCCGGAACGCACCCTGTACAAGTTCAACCCGTTGGCGCAGATGACCAGCGAAGAGATCTGGGGTTACATTCGCATGCTCGAGCTGCCGTACAACAGCCTGCACGAGCGCGGTTTCATCAGCATCGGTTGCGAACCGTGCACCCGCCCTGTCCTGCCAAATCAGCACGAGCGCGAAGGGCGCTGGTGGTGGGAAGAAGCGACGCAGAAAGAATGCGGGCTGCATGCGGGGAATATCATCAGTAAGGCATAACCCTCAGTCACACCGCTGCCCCTTTGTAGGAGTGAGCCTGCTCGCGATAGCGGTGTATCAGCCAAAATTCATCGACTGATACACCGCTATCGCGAGCAGGCTCACTCCTACAATGGTTGGGGTAAGGCTCAAGAAATGTGTACACACGAATGTCACCATCGGTGCCATTTGTGTGTGCACTTTTTTGTTTCCGCGCCCTGAAAGGTTACATCCCCTCCGAAATCTTCACGCTTTTGCTCCCCGCCCAAATCCCCCACCGAAAATAAATACCTGTTCAATCGGTCAATTTTTAATCACCACATTTCAGTCACTTAGCGCTCCTCGATAACTTTTCGAAATGAGCAACGCCGTCCATAGATCAGTAACTGGCACAAATCTGGCTTTAGTGCATACATGTTTTGTATACAAAACTGCAAAACATAAACACACTTTCGATCCGCAAGCCTGAAGCGCCCTATCCCGTACAGGCTGCAGATGCCCCGTAACCAGTGATGTTTCACTGCCACGACGAAGATTTGTCGAGCCTGACGGCTTAAGCACAGTCATCGCGGCGCTGAACATCAGGAGCCTGCCGGAATGCGTACAAGTCTCTCCAATAACATCGCGCTGAATCTGCCCGCCTCTGCCCTCGATCAACCATCGTCTTACGACGGTCTGGCCGAACCGTTACAACTGAGCCCCCGCTTGCACAACAGCGACCTCGCGCCGACCAAGGCCGAAGGTCGACGCTGGGGCAAATACAGCATCTTCGCTTTGTGGACGAACGACGTGCACAACATCGCCAACTATTCCTTCGCCATCGGCTTGTACGCGTTGGGCCTGGGTGGCTGGCAGATTTTGTTGTCACTGGGGATCGGCGCGGCGCTGGTGTACTTCTTCATGAACCTGTCCGGTTACATGGGGCAGAAAACCGGGGTGCCGTTTCCGGTGATCAGCCGGATCAGTTTCGGCATTCACGGTGCGCAAATTCCTGCATTGATCCGGGCGGTTATCGCCATCGCCTGGTTCGGGATTCAGACGTATCTGGCGTCAGTAGTCCTACGAGTGCTGCTCACGGCAGTGCATCCTGGTTTCGCCGAATACGACCACAACTCGATCCTCGGTCTGTCGACGCTGGGCTGGGCATCGTTCGTGGCGATCTGGTTCGTGCAACTGGCGATTCTCGCCTACGGCATGGAAATGGTGCGTCGTTACGAGGCGTTCGCCGGGCCGGTGATTCTGCTGACCGTTGCCGCGCTTGCCGCATGGATGTACTTCCAGGCCAACGCGACCATCGCCTGGTCGACCCGCGATCCGCTGACCGGTGGCGAGATGTGGCGCAACATCTTTGCTGGCGGCGCATTGTGGCTGGCGATCTACGGCACGTTGATCCTCAATTTCTGTGACTTCGCCCGCTCTTCGCCATGCCGCAAGACCATCAAGGTAGGAAACTTCTGGGGCTTGCCGGTGAATATTCTGGTGTTCGCCGCGATTACCGTCCTGCTGTGTGGCGCGCAATTTCAGATCAATGGCCGAATCATCGAAAGCCCGACTGAAATCATCGCGTCGATTCCCAATACGTTCTTTTTGGTACTGGGTTGCCTGGCCTTCCTGATCGTCACCGTGGCGGTGAACATCATGGCCAACTTCGTCGCCCCGGCGTTCGTGCTCAGCAACCTGGCGCCGAAGTACCTGACCTTCCGACGCGCCGGGCTGATCAGCGCGACCATCGCCGTGCTGATCCTGCCGTGGAATCTCTACAACAGCCCGCTGGTGATCGTGTATTTCCTGTCCGGCCTCGGCGCCCTGCTCGGCCCGTTGTACGGGGTGATCATGGTCGACTACTGGCTGATCCGCAAAGGCCGGATCAACGTGCCGCAGCTCTACAGCGAAGACCCGAACGGCGCTTATTACTACAGCCGTGGCGTCAACCTGCGCGCCGTTGCCGCGTTCATTCCAGCGGCGCTGATCGCCATCGTGCTGGCGCTGGTGCCGGGCTTCCACAGCGTCTCGCCGTTCTCCTGGCTGATCGGCGCCGGCATCGCCGGAATGCTCTACCTGATCATCGCCAAACGCGAACCGCACTACGCCGACGTCAGCGGAGAGTCGATCGCGGTCGACAACGTCTGCCATTAATTTCCCTCGCGGCCCGGATGTCGGGCCGCAGAACTGCCCGCTATAAGGATTTCCCATGCGTATTCTCGTGGTCAACGTCAACACCACCGAGTCCATCACCCAAGCCATCGCCCGCTCGGCGCAGGCCGTCGCGTCACCGGGTACCGAGATCGTTGGCTTGACGCCGTTTTTCGGCGCCGACTCGATTGAAGGCAACTTCGAAAGCTACCTCGCCGCGATTGCCGTGATGGATCGGGTGATGGCCTACGACCAACCGTTCGACGCGGTGATTCAGGCCGGTTACGGCGAACATGGTCGCGAAGGTTTGCAGGAATTGCTCAACGTGCCGGTGGTGGACATCACCGACGCGGCGGCGAGTACGGCGATGTTTCTCGGCCATGCCTACTCGGTGGTGACCACGCTGGATCGCACCGTGCCGTTGATCGAGGATCGGCTGAAATTGTCGGGGCTGTGGGATCGTTGCGCTTCGGTGCGAGCCAGTGGTTTGGCGGTTCTGGAGCTGGAACACGAACCGCAGCGTGCGCTGGAAGCGATCGTGCATCAGGCCGAGTTGGCGGTGACCCAGGATAAGGCCGAGGTGATTTGCCTGGGTTGCGGCGGAATGGCCGGGCTGGATGAGCAGATTCGTCGTCGTACCGGCGTGCCGGTGGTGGATGGCGTGACGGCGGCGGTGACAATTGCGGAATCGCTGGTGCGGTTGGGCTTGTCGACGTCGAAGGTGCGGACTTATGCGACGCCGCGGCCGAAGAACATTATTGGCTGGCCGGGGCGGTTTGCCCGGTAGACCGCGTTATCGTTCATCGCGAGCAGGCTCACTCCTACAGGGGGCGCATTCCAATGTAGGAGTGAGCCTGCTCGCGATGGCCGCACCTCGGTCAGATGCCTTACTCAAATAGCACTAAACCGCCGCACCAACCCCCGCTCCGCAAACTGCTCAATCAAAAAATCCACAAACGCCCGGGTCTTCCCCGGCAACAATTTATGCTCGGCGTAGTAGACCGAAATATTGCCATCATCAACAAACCACTCCGGCAACACCCGCTGCAACCTCCCCGACTCCAGATACCCCACCGCAAACGGCATGCTCACCAACGCGATCCCCAACCCTTGCGCCGCCGTTGCGCACGCGGCTTCGGAATCGCTCAGGGTCATGCGCGCCTTGAGCATCAACGGCCGACAGTTCTGCGGATCGCGCCCGGTCAACTGCCAAGAACGCACGCGTCCGGTTTGCGGCGAACGGATCAGAATCCCGTCGTGAAGGCTGAGATCGTCCGGCTCGGTGATTTCGGGATTGGCCTGTAGATAATCGGCAGACGCCACCAAAATCCGGTGCGCCGGGCTCAACTTGCGTGCGATCACCCCTTGCGGCAGATCGAAGCCGCCACCAATGGCCGCATCAAACCCCTGCCCGATCAGATCGACCTGGCGATTATCGAAATGCCAGTCCGGACTGATCGCCGGATATCGCTGCAGAAACTCACTCAGCATCGGCACGATGTGCAAACAACCAAACGCGGCGCCCATGCTGACTTTCAGCGTCCCCGCCGGCAGCCCTTCGACACTGGACAGATTGGCCACGGCATTCTGAATAGTGGTCAGGCTGCCACTGACCTGATTCAAAAACAGCTGCCCGGCCTCGGTCAGCGTCAGGCTGCGTGTACTACGCTGGAACAGCCGCACGCCGAGCCGCACCTCAAGTTTGGCAACACTTTTGCCAACGGCCGCCGGAGTCAGACTCAAGCGTCGTGCGGCCTCGGCAAAGCTGCCGACCTCGGCACTGCGCACGAAGCATTCGATGCTGCTGAAGGTTTCCATGATCACCACTATAAACTTCTGGTTTACACAGACTATAGCAATCATGGTCTACACAGTTGTCGATACCAAGTCGATACTCGCCACCAATACCAAGGCATTCCCGCCTTGAACACTCTGGAGATCGAACATGACCACTCAACACCTCAGCGGTAAAGTCGCTCTGATTCAAGGCGGTTCCCGCGGTATCGGCGCTGCCATCGTCAAACGTCTGGCCGCTGAAGGCGCTGCAGTAGCCTTCACCTACGTCAGCTCCACCGCCAAAGCTGAAGAGTTGCAAAACAGCATCATCGCCAACGGTGGCAAAGCCTTGGCGATCAAGGCCGACAGCGCTGACGCCGCCGCCATCCGCCACGCCGTTAACGCCACCGTCGAAGCGTTTGGCCGAGTCGATATTCTGGTCAACAACGCTGGTGTGCTGGCGGTCGCACCGCTGGAAGACTTCAAACTGGAAGACTTCGACCAGACCGTGGCGATCAACATTCGCAGCGTGTTCATCGCTTCCCAAGAAGCCGCCAAACACATGGGCGAAGGTGCGCGCATTATCAACATCGGTAGCACCAACGCCGACCGCATGCCCTTCGCTGGCGGCGGTGTATATGCGATGAGCAAATCGGCGCTGGTCGGCCTGACCAAAGGCCTGGCCCGCGACCTTGGCCCGCGCGGCATCACCGTCAACAACGTGCAACCTGGCCCGGTCGACACCGACATGAACCCGGCGCACGGCGACTTCGCCGAAAGCCTGATCCCGCTGATGGCCGTCGGCCGCTACGGTAAAGCCGAAGAAATCGCCAGCTTCGTCGCCTACCTGGCAGGCCCGGAAGCCGGTTACATCACCGGTGCCAGCCTGACCATCGACGGTGGTTTCGGCGCCTGATATTTCCAAGTCGCCGTAACGAAAAACGCCGCCGCTCTTTTCACAGAGCGGCGGCGTTTTTTTGTCTCAAGCGTTTACGCCCATTCCAGCGCCGGTAAACCGCAGGCACTCGGGGTGAAGGCTTTCAACGTACGAAGAATCCCGTCCGCGTGTGCGTATTTTTCATCAGCCATGGCGGCGTCCGGAATCGCAATCGCGGTCATGCCGGCGGCTTTCGCAGCGGTCACGCCAAACGGCGAATCCTCGAACACCAGACAATCCTCAGGCGCGACGCCCAAACGTCGAGCTGCCGTCAGGAAGATATCCGGCGCCGGTTTCGCCGCGCCGACTTCCGGATCGTCTGCGGTAACGATGAAGTCGAACAGTGCGAACCAGTCGCGGTGCAGCGTGGTTTTCTGACCAAACGACTGACGCGACGAACTGGTGCCCACCGCGATCGGAATGTTGTGCGCCTTGAGGTGCCGAATCAGCTCCTCGGCGCCCGGCATCGCCTGCGCTTTCGGGAAACGCTCACGCATCAACGGCTCGCGGATCTCCAAGAACTCTTCGGCGGTGATCGGCAGATCCAGCGCCTGCACCACGTAATTGGCCAGATCGTTGGCACCGCGACCGATGATGTTCTGTTTGACGCTCCAGTCGAAGGTGCGCCCGTAGCGCTGGGCAATCAGCGAAGTGACCTCGGTGTAAATGCCTTCGGTGTCGAGCAACAAACCGTCCATATCGAAAATCACGGCCTTGATCGGGCCGAACGCCTTCAGCGCTGCATTCATCATCGGATCCGTTTTCAAAGACATCCCAGGCGGCATCGCGCCGCTGCTCGGATCTGATTAAAGGGTTCAGCAGCATAACGAGCGCGACAGACATTGAGCAACGGGCAATGTCTGTTGCGCCGATGAACTACTCGCGAATATTTAGCGAAACGTCCTACAGGCATCACCTACTTGGCCGACTTCTTTCCTTTCTGATCCCCCGCAAAGTCCGTGCTCCTCCTTGATGTGCGCGAGCGACTGCGAATGTTTCAACCCGATCGGCTACTGGCCCTGAACAACAGCATTGGCCTGCTGATAGTTGCCGCACTGAATCCGGATCACCCGGATTTCGAAACCCTGATCGGCGAATTTCGCCTGTGCCTCAATAACTACGAAGCCTGGGCCGAACAATACTGGACGGGCACAGCGCTGGATGTCGAGCAGGTGTTTACCGTCGGCAACGACGTACGCCTCAGCGCCCCGATCAAATCTCGCAAACCGATCAGCTCATCCGTAGTCATGTGCCCCGCCAGCGGATCTTTGACCCTGGTGCACATGTTCGAAGCCGCCCGCTTCGTACCGATCGGCAACACCCCGGTGACGCTCGAACCGGTGATTGGCGACGTCGGCGGTGTCCTGACCTTCGGCGAAGCGCTGCGCCATACGATCGGCCCGAGCGGGATATTGCAGGTGACCGATTGCAATCGGGGCCAGCGTTATCGCATCACCTTCTTTCCCGATGTTTCCACTGCGCATGTTCGTGAGTTGTATGACTCCTACGAAAGCATTCTTGGTGACCTCGAGCGCTGGTTGCGTGCCGAGTGGACAGGTTTTCAGCCGTTATGGGCGGAGTTCTCCAACGCCGGATTTTCTGACCGTTACCGGCAGTTGCAACAGGCGGATTGGCGCGGCTTCGAGAAAGCGCTGAACGGTGTCTGGGACGACATCAAGCAACTGTTTGCCCTCCTCGCCGACCTTCAAGCCAACAGCGAAAAGCTCTTGGAATACCTCAGCGGCGCCGAACTTGAGGCCCTGCTGCAAATTTCCAGCGACGCGATTGCCAATGCATTGCTGATGCTCAGCGATGAGCCGCTGATGTTCATTCATCTGGCCGCGTTCACCAGTTGGCTGAAGATGCTGCCGCCGCAGTACCTGGCCGAAGTCGTGGCTGAGGTGCGCGTCGAACTGTTGATCAGTTTCCTGCTGATGCGCGTGTCGGGTGGCGTCGGCGTGCCGCTGCGCTTGAGCAGCAAAGTGCTGGCGAAGATCAAATCGCCACGGGCGCGGGAATGGCTGGCGGCCTCGGCGTTGCGCCTGGCTGAACTGACCTCTGCGCCGGAGCTGACTCAACATGCGGGCGCGCTGAGACCGTTGATGCTGAGTGCGCGTGATGTGCCGTTGAAACCGACGCCGTCGATTCCGCTGAACATTCGGCAGGCAGATGAAGTGGTGTTGACGGTGCCAAACCCGGCGCCGATTGCACGGGACAAGGCACATGGCAATACGCGTATGGAGCGTCATGAGCCTCACGATGACGCTTCGGATCAGGCGAAAAATCCAAATGGGGATAGCGCTGATTGTGTACCGCGTACCTGCACCAACGGCTGTCCGGTATCGATGGTCACTGGCGAGGAACTGCTGACGCTGACTGATGGCGTGCTTGATGGCGTGTTGCCGTTTGAGTTCACCCGGTTGTATCGCACCAGTGCGGTGGAAATCGATGTCGGGCTGGGGTTTGGCTGGAGCCATTCGCTGGCGCATCGGCTGGAGTTTGATGGCGACTCGGTTGTTTGGGTCGATCACGAGAATCGGCGCACACGGTTTCCGCTGCCGAATGTTGAGCGGCCTTCTATTCACAACAGTTTGTCGCGGGCAGCAATTTTTCTCGGGGATGAACCGGAGGAATTGATCCTAGCGCTGGCTGGGGAAACGGCGCGGTTTTACCACTTTCGGGCCGGGCGTCTGACGTCGATCAGCGATGCCTATGGCAATCGCCTGACGGTACATCGCGATCGGTCTGACAGGGTTCAGCGACTGGATAACGGTGCAGGTCGCTCCTTATTGCTGCGTTACGACCGCGCGCAACTCATCGCGGTTGATTACCAAAGTTTGCAAAACGCTGAATGGGCGACGGAGCAAATCCTTGTTCGCTATTGCCACGACGCGCGTCAGCGCTTGTTGGCGGCAACCAATGCATTAGATGAGAGCGAGCGCTACGACTACGACGATGCGCACGTCATCCTGCAGCGACAGCTGACCGGTGGTGCGAGTTTTTTCTGGGAATGGGAACGGGCTGGCAAGGCTGCGCGTTGTGTACGGCACTGGGCGTCGTTTTCGCAGATGGACACGCGTTACGTCTGGGATGACGACGGCAGTGTCGCGGTGCATTACGTCGATGGCACCGAAGAGGTTTATGTCCATGACGACCGTGCGCGACTGGTGCGCAAGGTTGAGGCCGACGGTGGCGAACAGCTCAAGGCGTACGACGATCAGGGACGGTTGGTCGCTGAACAGGATGCGCTGGGTTCTATCACCGAGTACCGATACGACGATGTCGGACGGCTGATTGCGCTGATTCCTGCGGCGGATGCACCAACGTCCTACGAGTATCGCAACGGTTTGCTGCATCGGCATTCGCGTGGCGATGCGGTGTGGATTTATCGGCGCAATGCCGAGGGCGACATCACCGAGGCTGTCGATCCTGACGGACAGGTCACTCATTACTACTACAGCGTTCGCGGGCAACTGGTGTCGATCCGGTATCCGGACACCAGTCGGCATTTGCTGGCCTGGAATGATCTTGGCCAACTGGTTGAAGAGACGTTGCCTGAGGGGGGCGTACGGCGTTTTTCCTACGATGCTTTGGGACGACGGACGACCACGGTTGATCAACACGGTGCCGTTACGCGTCAGCAGTGGGACGACGTTGGACGACTGGTTCAGACGACTTTTCCTACCGGCGCCACGCGTGCTTACACCTACGGCGCGTACGGACAAGTCACCGCCGAGCGTGATGAGCTGGGGCATATCACCCGGTATGAATACGACGATGACCTGCATCTCGTCTCCCGCCGCATTAACCACGACGGCACGCGGATTCAATATCGCTACGACCACGCGCAACTGTTGCTCACGGAAATCGAGAATGAGTCCGGTGAGAAATATCAGCTGGACTACACGCCGACCGGATTAATCCGACAGGAAACCGGTTTCGATGGGCGCCGTACCGCTTACGTGTATGACCTCAACGGTCACCTGCTGGAAAAGACCGAGTTTGGCGATGACGACTCACGGTTAGTCACCGCATACGAACGCGATGGCGCTGGGCGTCTGCTGGTTAAAACCCTGCCGGATGGGGTGACCGTCAGTTATCAGTACGACCCGTTAGGGCGCCTGACTAGCGTCGATGATGGCCAGAACCATCCGCTGGCCTTCGAATACGACCGCCAGGATCGGCTGATTACCGAGCACCAGGGTTGGGGCACCCTGCGTTTCGCCTACGACGCCTGCGGCCAGCTCAAAAGCATGCGTTTGCCGGACAACAGCAAACTCGACTATCAACACGCCAAGGGTGGCACCCTCGCCGGCATCGACCTCAACGGCGCCCCGCTCACCCGCCACGTCTACCAGTCCGGTCGCGAACAACAACGCGAGCAAGGCCTGCTGCTCAGCGAATACTCCTACGACGAACAGGGCCGACTGCTCGCCCATGCCGTGGGCCATAAACGCGATTCGATGTATCGCCGCGATTACGCCTACAGCGCCAACGGCAATCTGTCGTACATCGCCGACACTCGCCACGGCCAACGCACCTACGGCTACGACACCCTCGACCGTTTGATCCGCGTCCGCCACTCCCGCGACGAACTCCCGGAAACCTACGCCCACGATCCCGCTGGCAACCTGCTCATGCAGGATCGCCCCGGCCCGAGCCAGATCAAAGGCAACCGCCTGCTGATGCAGGGCGATCTCCACTACGACTACGACGCCTTCGGCAACCTGATCCGCGAACGTCGCGGCACAGCGCACAAACTTGTCACCGAATACCGCTACGACTGCCAACACCGCCTGATCGGCCTGACTCGCCCCGACGGCAAAACCGCGTCTTACCGTTACGACGCCTTCGGCCGGCGCATCAGCAAAACCGTCGACGGTGCCACCACGGAATTCTTCTGGCAAGGCGACAACCTCGTCGCTGAAAGTAGCGAAACCGAATATCGAAGCTACGTCTACGAACCCGGCACCTTCCGTCCGTTAGCACTGCTCGACGGCAAAGGCCCGAAAAAAGCCTGCCCGTTTTACTACCAGAACGACCACCTTGGCACGCCGTTGGAGCTAACGGATTACAGCGGGGAAATCGTCTGGTCGGCGCAGTACGACGCCTACGGGAAAGTCGCGGCGGTGACGTTGGCGGGTGATGAGTATCTGGATCAGCCGCTGCGGTTTCAGGGGCAGTATTTCGATGCGGAAAGTGGACTGCACTACAACCGGCATCGGTTTTACGACCCGAGGTTGGGGCGGTATCTGACGCCGGATCCGGTGAAGCTGGCAGGTGGGATTAATCAGTACCAGTACACGCCGAATCCGATTGGGTGGGTGGATCCGTTGGGGTTGAACTCCAATTGTCCGCCGCCGAATAGGCCGCATTGCACCGCACCGAACTTAGTGAGTGGCTCGAAGGTTACTCAAGGCGAGCCAGCGATTCCTGCACCGAAAAAAGACAACTATTATTTATATCGAGGCGATGATCGAGAACCTTGGGAAATCTTTGAAACCGGTTTTGAACCCTGGGGCGATAGCACAGATCTGTTCCTGCATGCTCTCGACAATAAAATCCCTCCGAGTTGGTATGTCAGCACCTCCGTGTCAAAAGAAGCGGCAACGAAGTTCGCGACAGGTTTTGGCTACGCTGATGGATATATATATATTCTGAAAAACATTCGAGGAATTGACGTAAATAAAGAGCTGGGAGCTATTTCGCCGCATCGTGGAGAGGCTGAGATTGCTGTTCCTAGTGGAATCAAAAATCGAGATATCGTTGGAGCAACGCCTGTCAACGAAGACGGTAGCTACAAAGGCTACTCCGTACTCAATCCAAACAGAAAAAAACAATGAAAATATTCAAAATACAAATTTTAACGTCACAGGGCTTAGAGACCGCGAGACTTGAGTGCGACAGAGTAAATAGGTCTTTAACATTCATTAGAACCAACGGCCTGACAAGAACTTACATCTCTTACGACTTCTTTGGTTGCTTCGGCGCATTGAGATCAGAATTTTCGGACATTACTTTTTTATGCAAAGGATCAAAGCTAAACGTCCATCCTTCAAGGATGAGCTCACAAATGTCGCACGGACTTGTAGCTTACGAATTGCGTATGGGAACACCTTCAAGTGAGGAAGATATTGTTCGGATTTTTGATTATGACGACACAAATTTAACAAACAACATAGGAGATCAGAAAACCTTCTACCTGGACTGGGTCAAATCTCTTCAACTGAAAACTTGAGTTATGAAAAAGAAAATGCACAAACAAAACGAAAACTTGGAAAACCTTATAGCTGATTACCTTTCATTGGTGGAAGCAGGAACTGCGTTGCTCGAAAAAAAGTTTGGCTTTCGTAACATCTTGAGGCTTTGGCGCACGAGTCATATAACGCGCTGCGGAAATATAACTGCAGATATTGAGTACGAGTTACATGGCATTGGGTGTGCCATCTATTTCCCTAACGAGTCCGTGGACTTCGACTACGGCCCGGACGACAGAATCGATGGATTTGATGCGTGGCGCCTATATATTTTTGCAAAAGACAGACCTGAAAAATACCAGAAATTTTGCGACCAGAAAGTAATTGAGAACGAGCTCAGGGAATATATAAAAAATAATAAAATCACTAAAATGCCGCACCCAAGTAATCTGTACTCACTTATCGATAAAAAATAAAGCCGACTGCTACTTTCTTCCAGACTAAGCAGCTGCGACTTGAACTGGTAAAAATCAAGTTATTCAGACTGCGCAAAAAATTATGTCAGCCCTCATGACAAGACCCATATATGCGTGATCCACCGAACCGCAATGCAAAAAAATGAGACCTACGCGTGACTATAAAATATATTGCAAAAATCATTCAAATAGATTCAATTATAGAAGAATTGGTTCTGCTCAACGTTCAGGGCTTGACCATCAGATGTTTCGCAGTTTATTGCCCCTCTCAAATCGAAGTGGGTACGTCTTACGAAGTAGAATTTGAAATGGTACTACCTGACGATCTGCGCATCTCTAAAGTTAATAACGAGGAGCCACGCATTGAAATGCTCGATGATGGTTTTTCTTGTGAAATATACGGCTATTTAAATGACGATATCTTTCAATCGTTAGTGGATTTTTCTGACCAGGGCATTCATTTCGAGTACCCGCATCTGAATGGACAGTTTGTCAAAATCACTGCGCAAAGAATTGATGTTTCATTCTAAATCGTAAGGGCCTCATAGATAAAGGCCCAAAGATTCTATGATCACACCATCAACGAGTCGTATTTTAAGAAATCACTGCTCATCCTCATCCTCTTCATACTCCATATCCGCCTCATCCGAATCATTCAGCGGCACCGTCGCATCATCCATCAGCGATCCCGGATCCTCATTCCCCGGATCATTGATAAACGGCAGCCCACTAGAGCCTTTCTCTTCCTTGCCTTCAGTTTCAGGAGTCATGGCAAACCTCATCATTTCCGGGGAGTGTAGACGTTCGAAAAGTCCTGCAGCCAATCGTTCCAGCGCCTGACCGGCAAATACGAAAAACCCGGCAAATAGCCGGGCTTTCGCTAAACCATTCCATCAATCAATGATGGCGGTTCTTATGCTTGTTCTTGTGCTTGTGACCCCCACCGGAATGAGATCCGCCGTCGTCACCCAGGTTATTACCGACCGCACCACCCGCGGCGCCGCCCAATCCTGCGCCGACAGCCGAACCGGTTGATCCGCCGACGCTATTACCAATCACCGAACCACCCGCCGCGCCCAGGCCACCGCCGATGGCAGCTTCAGTGCGATTGTTTTTATTCGCCCCAACTGCACCGCCAGCCGCGCCGCCGACACCTGCGCCGACCGCCGCACCGGTGCTGCCGCCGAGTTGTCCGCCGACCACGTTGCCCAACACGCCACCGAGCCCACCGCCCACGGCGGCTGAACCATCGCCGGCGGCCATTGCGCCTTGCGCCACGAGCAGTCCGAAAAACAGTGCAGATAATGACAATCGCATATGTACCTCACAGTTCCCGAATCGGGACAGTTCGCCCCAGCGGGGGCCTATGTGAGATTGGAGAGGTTTGCGGGAAAATCGTTCAGCCATGAAAAAGCCCGGCATCGAGCCGGGCTTTGTCTGCAAGCGATCAATCTCAGTGACGCTTGTGGCCTTTGGCCAAGTTGCTGCCGACGGCACCGCCCGCCGCGCCGCCCAGACCAGCACCGATGGTGGCGCCATTTCGGCCGCCCAGGCTGTTACCGATCACCGAACCGCCCGCCGCGCCAACACCGCCGCCAATGGCCGCTTTCGTCCGGCTGCCTTTGCGTGCGGCCACTGCGCTACCGGCCGCGCCCGCTACACCTGCACCAATCGCTGCACCGGTGCTGCCGCCCATTTTCTGACCGACGACATTACCCAGCGCGCCACCCAGACCGCCGCCCAATGCAGCGGTGCCGTCGCCGGCAGCCATTGCTCCTTGAGCGAACAGAAGGCCGAGAACCAGAGCGGGCAATGTTAAACGCATGACGAAAACCTCAAAGACAGAGAAACAAAAAGGGGCGCGATTGAATGCCGTCACAGCGGCAAAGTCCAGATAAAAACGGACGCATCCGCGCAATGGGCGCCGATTGGACAGTGATTTCAGAAAAGGTTTTATGACGGGCAAAAAAAAGCCCGCTGGGGAGACGGGCTGGAGACTTGCTTTCTAACGGATGGCTTCACCCTACTTAAGCGAACGTGAAAAGTTTGTGAAAGAAACACAGATCCTGACGACCATCTGTAGGTGTAGTCCGAAATCAAATCTCAGAGCATAAAAAACCCCGTTCTTAGACGGGGTTGGTTGGCGGAGAATCATTTTCGGGCGCGTGCCGTGACCTTGGGTAAAAACTTCGCTTTCGGCCCTTTCGGCACCGTGGACTTGATCTTGCCGGTGTGAACCGGATCCTCGCCGAAACCAGACTGATACTCGGTCTGGCCACAACGAACGCAGTTGTTAAACGGAAACTCGGCGCCATCGTCTTCGATATACGGTTCTGTCATACCTTCGCCCCTGCGATGCGGATCGACACCGGCAAAACTTTTTTGCCTGAAAAAATATCGACCTCCAAGGCTTTTGAGACTAGCCGGTCATTACTGGACTTGTGGTTCAGATCGACCGATGCCCGACGAATGGCCTACCCCAATTAAACACGCTAATCTGGCACCCTCATCTCATTGCCAAGGATTGCGAGTATGACAATAAAAACCATCGCCTTGCTGCTTTCAGCGCTAGCCGTTACTGGCTGCGGCACGATCAGCAGTGTCGTGCAGGAAGACACCTTCGCCGGAAATGATCTAAAAAAACGCCAAACCTACTGTGATTCGATTTCGCGAATTTACAGCGGCGTCGGTTACGACTTCTGCATCCTGCACGCACCCGATCTGCCGATAAAATCCTGGAAGGGTCGCCCTTCAGCCCCGCTGGTTTTGATAGATCTGGCAGTCTCCGGTGTGACAGATACGTTGGTATTGCCATACACCGTGTATCAACAGGTCAAACACGGCAATATCGAAATCTACCAGGCACAAACGTCCGCTCAGTGAGCAGCGCAACTTCACGGCGGTGCCAGTCGGCCTACTGATCTCGAAATCAAATCCGCTGTCCAATAAATTCCAGACGCCTGAAACCACAAAACCCCTGACTTCTTTCGAAATCAGGGGTTTTGTGTACTGAATGTGGCGGTGAAGGAGAGATTCGAACTCCTACCGCCTCAAGCCCTTATAGCCCGGTATCACAGGGCTTCATAGATGGAAAGTAGTACAAGTGAGTAGTACACTCAGGTGTATCACTTCCCTTTCCGCGTGACCCCATGGCAGACAATCTGATTCAGAAAAAAGGCGAATCCACTTGGTATGTGCGATTGGCTGTGCCCGCAGATGTCCGTGCAGCTATGGGCGGTAAAGCCGTGCTCATTCGCTCATTGAAAACCGGGTTACGCGGCGAGGCATTGGAACGGCGACTTGCAATCCTAGCCGAGTGGAAGGCAGCGATTGCACAAGCTAGAGACAGACGTGCGAATCGTGGTGACGCTTGGAAAGACCCGTTACAGGCAGCAGCCCAAGACCTTGCTCAAAGAGTACGCGAAATGAAAATTGCGGCGGTTCTAGGTGAAAAGGATGAGTCCAAGCCCGCCCCTTTCGCACTAAAAAGTCCGTTCAAAACCTATCAAAAACGCATTCCAGAATTGGAATCACGTCAGGAGGAAGCTGACAGGGTCATCGCGATGACAGGGATAGATGGTGAACTGGCTAAGATCGGATTTGAAAACGAATTAGCTTCGGCGATCTTGATAAAACGACTCGGAAAATTACACGAGCTTTCGCCAGCAGAGCAGGCAGAAGCTCAACTAATACTCAATGACCCCAAAGCACACAACCCGAAGTCGCCAGTCACAGCAGCTCGGCTCAAGACGTATCGGGAATTCAGGGAGAGCCGTGGGGGCGCTCCTAAACACGTCGATCAGCAAGTGGGCAAGATGGAGCGGTTGTCGGCCTTTCTCAAGAAAGAAGAATTGCCTCTCAACTTCGACACGATTGATGCGTGGTTGAAGTCGTTAGACCGGGCGCCAGCAACATTAAGCCAGTATCTGATGGCGGGCACTGCCTTCTGGAAATGGGCGATGAAATACGATGCGGCTTGGCGAGAAGAATACAAGGACAAAGTGAACCCGTTCCTTGGTCACGATTTGCCACAGGGTGGTGGCTCGGAGACAGCCGGACAGGATCGAGAAATCTACACAAGCGCTGACACCAGCAAGCTGCAAAACGCCGCACTTGATAATAACGATAAGCCTCTCGCTGACCTGATCACGTTGGGCTGGTACACGGGGGCTAGAATCGAGGAATTGTGCCAGCTCAGCAAAGACAGCGTGATTAATGTTGACGGCATCAAATGCTTCGACTTCCCCAAGTCCAAAAGCAAAGCAAGCAAGCGTGTAGTGCCGATTCATCCAAGCTTGCTGTCTACCGTTGACCGTCTCGCCAGAGACACCACAGACACGTTCCTAATCCCCACTACCTCGCATGACCACTACGGCAAACGCTCGCATGCAATATCAAAGGCGTTTGGCAGATTGAGAACACTAGCGGGATTCAGCAAGCTCCACGTCTTCCACAGTTTCCGTCACACCGTAGTGACTGAGTTGATTAGGGCAGACGTTCCAGATGCCTTGGCGAAAGAGTTAGTCGGGCACGAGACAGGATCAGTGACCCATGACATTTATTCAAAAGGTGCTTCAACCAAACAGAAGCTCAAAGCGATATCGAAACTCCCCACACTAACGAGTGTTTAAACGTCAGCTCCGCTGAAGGAAGTCAGCCATTAAAGTCGCAACTGTGCCCGCCCCATTACGAGCACCGTTGCATTCCACATTGTTAAAGAGCGGCACTGCGGTGAACGATTCATGACTGCACTCCTAATGTGCGCTGGGTACGTCATTACGTGTGAGTCGAACGGTTCGTGCCGCCCGCCCCATTGGTTGAGTGGTGAATGTACACGAAAGCTGGAAAAAAGTCAACCAAACTATTGACATATCAATTTTTGTATGATCTCCGATTCATTCTCAGCTACTCCCGCCACCCGTCATACCAGCCTTGATGCCCTCGCACTCGAAACGTTACTGTACGCACATACAGTGTTTGATTTGGATCTGGTGTGTGCGATGGAAAACGATTTGATCGATGATTCTGGGTTTGAGCTGGGCATGCTCTCCGTTGAAGGCATGCTCCGTCACGAGTGTGATTTGCTGCACTCAGAGCTTGAGGTGACCCGGCGTGACCTACGTCGCGCTCATCAAACCATCGGCGGGATGATCGTCATGCACCAGACGCTGAGCAAGGAGCTGGCTGCACTCAAGGTTGAACACAACCGGATAAGCTTGCGCCTGAGTCAGTTCTACGAAGTTGACCGTGCTAAAGAGGTGGCGAAATTTGGTTACAGCTACGGCGACCATCTCAATCGCAAACCGTAGACCAAGCGCTCCAAAGGTGAAAAACTCAAAGGCCCAAACTGGAGGGCGGACAACCTCGCCATGGATGTGAATTTCCAGCTACAGCCAATCGATGGACATATCGTAGTTGTCGAGGACGATCCCCTCTTACGCGACCTCATGCGAGAAATCCTGACCGATATCGGCGCTCAGTGTGTCGCGTTCGGCACTGGCGACGACGCCCTCATCCACCTTCTTGAATCTGGCACTAAGTGCGCCTTGATCATTGCTGACCATGGGTTACCCGGACAGGTACAGGGTGCTGAGCTGGCTGCACTGGCACAGGGGAAATGGCCGGAAATACAGGCCATCATCACCAGCGGCTGGACTGACAAATTTATCGGCCTCCCTGCCAACATGGCCTTTCTCTCGAAGCCTTGGTCTGTTGAACAACTGGTAACCACCATCGCCGAACTACTTCAACCGGGCGTACCCGCCACCAAAGTCTCACCGCACACAAGCGAGCGATATTGAGGGGCCAGGTTCAACGTGTGACGTGATGGCAGAGTGCCAAACGAGGATGTAAGCTTTGCCAATCACTCACGCCCCACAGAGATTTGCCATGAGAACAAGGATAGCAGTAGCGGTTGCATTACTAGGCTTGGCGGCTTCCTCACAGGCTTTCGCGCAATGGAGCACACACACAGAAGACGACATCTTCTCTGGGGGGAAAAAGGCAATGCTGTGGGGAGACATCAGCCAGACACAGTCAGTAGCCTTTGATTGTGACTCAGAGAGTCTGACCCTTGCACTGCTACAGAAAGAGAAATGGAGCGAGACCAGAACCAGCACTAGCTGGAACCTGCTCATGAAAGTGGATAAGGGCGAAATTCACCGGTTCAAGGCAGTAAGCCTCAAGCGCAATGACATTTACATCCAGTATGTGACTGTTGAAAAAGACGAAATCCTCAAGCTGTTAGCGGATCTTCGCAATGCCAAAACACCAATCCTACTGGGGCTGCAATCGGATGAGTTTGATTCCAAATGGTCTGGAACAGTCTCTCCAACCGGGTCAACACGCGAGACAGACAAATTCCTTGAAGCTTGCAATCTGAAGTAGGGAATCTGGGTTCCTGGCCCAACGTGCGACGTGATAACAAGCGGCCACTCCACCCACTCACATACTGCGACTACTTCGAATTGGAACGCGCCTATGAAAACGCTTGCCGCTCTCGCTACCTGCTTGCTGGCTCTCTCAGGATGCCAAGACTCGGAAGAACAACGCCTACTGACAATCGCAGAGGCGGCAAAAAAGAGTATCGCTGCGAACTACAAAGACCCTGACTCGGTGCTTTTTAAGAATCTGACTTTAGACTGGAACAAAAAGCATATCTGTGGTGAGTTGAACGCCAAAAATGGGTTTGGCGGATACATAGGCTACGACGTTTTCAGGGCAGAACTAAAAGGGGCTGGAGCCCAAACTTCAATTGCGAGCATGTGGACAATCAGAGACAGATTGAATCAGATTTTCGATGACAGCATGACGGGACGTATCACCGAGTATGAAGCTGGTAAAGCAAGACTTAACGTCATATTCGAGTCTACATGTACCGACGCAGACAGCTCGAAAAGTCCAATTTTCATTCCTGTAAAAATTTAACCACAATGGTGTTTCCAGATTCCAATCGCCCGCCGAAAATTTCGACCACTCAGACAAATGCTCTGGCCTCACAACCGGATTTTTAACAAACCGGCAGCGCGGCTAAGCAAGAGGAAACCGGGGCCAACGAAGCCCCAAGGTTTCCTAAAATAATCTACTCAGTTGTTAAAGAGCGGTGTTGCATTGCTGGCCCTGCACGGCGCCAAACGTGCATACGTCATCTACTGCACTCCTAAGGTGCTACACCCACTGATACCATGCTGTATCAGGCGTTAGTGCGGTTCCAGTGGCGTTTAACTGTCGCAATTCCTATACCAAGCTCAGCAGACACCTCTGCCTGTGACTTGTTGTTGCTCTTCCAGAAGAGAACCCTCTTCGTGGTGTCCATCGCTTCAGGCCGACCCAGTTTTTTACCCTCAGCTTTTGCACGCTTCAAACCCTGCTGAGTACGCTCGATCAGCAAGTCACGTTCAAACTCCGCTACAGCGCTCAGCACCTGCATCGTCATCTTGCCCGCTGGGGACGTTAGGTCTACCCCACCCAACGCCAGACAGTGAACACGGATACCGTTCTCAGCCAAGGTCTCGACGGTCTGGCGCACATCCATCGCATTACGTCCCAGACGATCAAGCTTGGTGACGATCAGCACGTCCCCACTCTCCATACGATCCAGCAGCTTCTGGAAGCCGGGGCGTTCCTTGGCGGCGACGCTGCCCGATATGGTTTCCTCGATCACCCGGCTCGCCTGTACATCGAAACCAGCAGCCTTGACCTCTTGGGTCTGGTTCTCGGTGAACTGGCCTGAGGTCGAGACTCGGGCATACAGGAACGTACGGGACATGGCGGCTTTTCCTTGGTATCGCTTAACGTGGGATCACCATAACTCAGCATCACCAAATCCACAAAGCTATTTTTATGATACCCGGCAGCGGGCCGACAGACGGTATCGTTTAACGGTCGTTTGATGATCCCTACACCTGACGAAGCTGGTAGATCGCGTCACTGAGTGTTCGAGCGTGTGAGTCCAGTCCGTGCAGCGCTGCTAAAGCATTGTCGGCGGCGATGTCGCCTCCTTGGCTCTCAACCCAATGAATGAGTTCTTCCAGCGCTGCGGCGATTCCGTGTTGGTTACGCAGCAAGATCGTAAGCGCATCCGCTGTAGCGATGTTGGCACTTGTGTTGTGTGACATGGCATTCATCCTTGAGGGGTGGTGCAGGAATCGTAGCTCAGCCGTTGGTAGGCTGAGACTGGAGAGCGTGCTTTTGCAGAAATCGGTGATTCCGGCTCAAAACTGCCGTTTTGGCGTAGAAACCTCGGATTGAAGCGTTCTCACCGAATCCGGCTTATCCCTCTTTGCTACAGGCAGCGTAAATGCTGGCTTGTAGCTAAATCCATATATCAACAGAATCTATCAAAAGAATTATTTCGATAGGTTTTCATAGGCTTTCGCCCCGGTTGTTTTGGGATATGGCAGAGGTTTCCGTGACATCTGTCTACACTGGGTGCCACCATGGATAATGGCCTTACTTAGAGGGAATCAAATGAAAGAGCTGTTCGTATTACTAGCCATGCTGACACCACTCATAGCCGTGGCAGACGGCCACAGTTACGACGATGGCATACGGATGTGCAAAAAACTGATTCCCGACATAATACGCAATTATGGATTATCAAGTTTAGAGCTGGTAACTGGTGGCGATGGAGCGCACTTCGCAGATGAGAATTTATTAATTTGCTCTTACTGGACTCCCGTTAAGGAAGAATGGGGTGAGACCACCACAAGGATTGCAACTGCGTACCTCAACACGACCAACTATAAGTTCACTGTGGAAGTCCGCTAACTATACATGAACAAGGAAATCGACATGAACGGATGGCAAAGGTTGGCGCTTGTAGCAAGCGTTCTGGTTGCAACTGGCGTTGGCATCTTTAGATATGAACAGTTCCCAACCCAAGAGAAAATCGCCTCAGAGCATCGACACAACATCATGTTTTGGAGAGACTGCAACACCTACTTTCAAAACAGGGACATTGGAAAATTCAACTCTAATTCACCCTGCTCCCTTTACAAGAGAGAGAGCGTCGAACTGTCCTTGCAAAACGAACTTGAAGCGTACAAATACAAGCTCAGCCTATTACCTGAAAGGCAGGTGCAGTGGACAGCAACAACAATCGGGTATTGGGTGGGGATCAACGTAGCGGCTCTCATTATTATATTCACTACGCTTTGGGTGTACAGAGGGTTTCGCCCCAAGGCAGTGTAATTCTCAATCCCACGGCAAGGAGTCATGCTCATACGCTACCGTATGGCGCTGATGAAACTTACAGCGAGGTTATCCAATGCAAATGGTGGTGGACAGCAACCAACTAAAAAACCCACGACTAAGAGAGTTCCTGCAAGCTTCGACCTTAAATCGAGCGGTATTGACGGATTACGCAGCAATGGAGTCTCTACAGGGGAACGCTGTTCAGAGCATCGTCAATGCCATGGCCATCGCAGGAGACTATCCAGACCAAATTATTGTGCTTAAGACTACACAGTCTATCTGCCAACTCAGCGGCAGAGCCGCTGGATTAAGAAGGCGCTTAATTGATTCGTCTCAAACAGCAGGTTTTGCGAAGTACATTCGTACGCTTAAGACAGCGGACAGTGGTGATCGTGCGATGGTTAACGTAATACAAGAAATGGCTAGGGATGCCACTGAGCAGCTAAATAGAATGCTCAGTGACGCGGCAGATATAGCGCAGATATTCGGCGATATTTCAACAGACTTCAGCAAGGAAGAGCGTGCAATAGTACGAAACAACGAACCATTTACAATCAAGATGATCGATACTCTCATCAAATCTGTAATTGAAGTATCGAGCATACTATTTCTCACCCACCCAAAAGTACCGCGAAAAGTTACTTATCAACAGCTCCCTAACACATTCATCTTCCGAAACTCGTTATGCTGCTGCCTGCTTGCACTTGAATGGACTGCATCTGGGGGTGCCAAATCTGCCCAAAGACACAAGATACGAAACGACATGGTGGACTCCCACTTCGTTACTTATGCAACATATTTCGACGGACTGCTATCCGATGACGCCAAAGCACTACGACTATACAATAGGGCGACGGAAGTTCTGAATATTGCATTTCGTTGACTTTTCACATAGACACTCCACCCGACTCTCCACCCCACAAGTCTGGCTCGTTTGAGCTATCAGCAAGCCCCTTGGGGAGTACAGGCACGTCATAATCGATCTCCGCATCCAACGTATCAGCGAAGCCTTGCAGCGCTTCAAGGACAACTACAGGCGCCTTTGGCGGCTTATCGATATACGCTTCAAGCGGAACATTTTCAAAGACTGGCAATGGCTGCACTGCGACCTCTTGTGATGCGATTACAGCCCCGCCACCCTCAAGCGCTATCACTTCACTACCTAGAACTTTAACATCACTAGAAGACTGCACAGGGACGCTTGCAGAGGCATGTTTGTTATGCAACTGTAGCGAAGCAATGATCTCGTAACTATTAGAGCTTACAAATCCGCGAAGCTTCTTACGCTCCACAACCATATACCCATGCTCCAGCAACTGTTTAATGAATCCCTTCACAGTGCTAACGTCGCACCCAGTATTTTTGGCAATGTCCTCTTGATCATCAAACCAATCATTGCCCAGCGATTTGAAAAACTTGTAGCGATCAACCATGTACACCCAGATGATTTTCTGTGTGCCTGTGAATTTGAATTGCTGGCCAGTAGTTTTACTGACCCAGTGTGTAGCACGCATCATTTCTTTAGGGATCTTGCAAAATTCTTCGGTCATCGTATTCCTCCTATTTTCGGTTATAGGTTTTTCATTAATTCCAAGAACTTGGATTCTTCCATTGCCCCAGCTCGGTAGAGGGCAATCATTTCAACCATCTGTGCAACACGAGCTGCTGCACTAGGGCCACCATTGCCGTTACCGGCCTTCAACCATTCACGACTGTGTTAACGAAATTGAATATTCATTTCATTTCTCCTTGCACGGTAAAATCAATTACCTTACACAGAACAAGAAAAGCTCTTCTGCTTGTACAGTGCAAGAAACCCAAAGGGTGCACTCGGTGCAGCGAACTCAGTGAGCGAAATCACATACGGCATTCAGTCTTATTATTTCTTTCTTGTTATTATCAGTCTTATTAGTAGTGGAATTCCCCCCCTGTGGCGTAGTGGATTTTCCCCTATGCACAGAGGGGAATTCCCCCCCCCTGCGGGATATCCAGCGCACACATTAGGATCAATTCAACACGAACGAAAAGCCGAATCCTGGCACCACACTAGGTGGGATCGAGAACGTTCGGTGCTGGAAAGAGTACTTGTTACACTTCAATTGACCACGCTTTGCGGCAATTGGGGCATGAGAAGTTAAACCAACTTAAAAAACAGATGAGCGTTATCTCATTTAACGCATGAGATCGGACAGGCCTCACGGGTTATTTTTCCATTGCCGCACACAGACCACCCCCACCTAGTGCAAAACCTAAAACGGCGGGGCAAGTGTCTGGAATATCTCTCTTACGGTGCCGCTACTCGTAGGCAGTCTTCACTCGTAGTAATTTAGCGATCTTTATGAGTGAATCGTGGTTCCTGCGGACTGACAAAGGTTTTGGTATCTTTGCCGAATGTGCAAAAGGTGGATTTGAATCTCTCGTCTCGTGGCCGATCCCGTTTAGCTCACGTGACGCCTCTACAATGTTCTTCCTTGAAGGTAATCGAAACAGGAACGCTGCCAATCGATAACAGACAATCACCTCGGCCTTCGATACCAGCTCAGCGGCGTGGTCAAAGACCTTCGCCGATAGCTCCGCATCTTCCATCCCGTTGGTGAGTTTTCCTCGGTGCCGAAGCAGCGTGTTCGCTGTCAGGCCAATCGCCCCTTTGAAATGTTGCACCGGTTCAATCACGAGTTTCAGCACAGCCTGACTGACGATGAATATGAGTATCCCGCCGAAAATTGTGAGAAGGAACTGTAGCCATTGAAACGCAACGCTTGAGGGCATAACACTCGGCCATGTATTGGATGAGCTGGAAGGTTACTCGGTAACTCGGCCTTGTGCCATTAAGTCACACGTCGGGCCAGGTTCTGAGACATTAGGTATAACCAACGCATACGGATGGGGAGCACTGGGATGGGCAATTACTCAAAGCTGCTATCAAAACGAAGCGAGCACACCAAGATTGTCAAAGGCTACTGCGTCATATGTGGGAGTTACGGGACTCTGTCTAAAGACCACGTCCCGCCACAGGGTAGCATCACCATAACCCCAGTCGAACAGTTCCATTTGTCTGAGGTGTACGGTGCGGATCGCAATCCGATTCAGGGTATTTCGTCCATTAATGGAAGCAAGTTCAGAACCATTTGCCGTGTGTGTAACATGACGGCTCTCGGCGCGAACGATGGTGAGATTGCCGATGTGTGCAAGGCACTAACTCGCAAGATCAAGCACTTCTTCACTGCTGCTAATAGCCCGGTTTCCCACGTCCATACATCAGTCAACGCCGTGAAATACTGTCGTGCAATGATCGGACACATACTCGCTGCCACGTCTGTGACAGAGTGCCGAATGCCACAGATAGAAACGCCATACTTCACGCCGCTGCAACGCTTTGTGCTCGGTGATGACCACGCATTAGATGACACACACGACATCTACTATTGGTTTTTCCCACACAGCCATCACCAGAGCGTAAAGCTCTTCAACATGCAAAATGAGCGAAATCGGTGCTGCATGAGTGTGCTTTCATTCTTTCCACTGGCTTTCCTGCTAACCGAGAAAGGTAGAGGAATCTTTCCAGCAGGAGCAGTGAAGCTCGAACTTACAGACCAGTCTCTGTTCGTGAATCTGTCAGGTGCGAATCGCGATTACGCGGCGTTTCCGGCAGTTGGGTTGAGAGGGGATCAAATGATTGCATTGGTGGATCATTTGTCCATCGTGAGCTACCCGATCAAGTGACAGAGCTTCAAATACTATGGGCGTGACAGCGAAACTTATACACCAATCGTCTTATAATCATATTTTTTACTCTCCGATGGAATAAATTCGCTTTATAAAACGTGAAGCCGAGCCTTTCACGTTGTCATCGGAGATGACGTTTCTTTCCTTGTGACCTTCGGTCACGACTGACCCCTGACAGCGTTCGCATTCGTGTCTGCACCCAGCGATAAGAGTAATCGACGTCGAAGCCGTAACATTTACGAAGCCATTGACCCATTGCACAGGCAAAGAGGCGAATCTTCGGATTTTTCATGTGGGTGATGCTGTGGTGTTGCGGAGATTTTTTCAGCTCCTGAATCGGTGTAGCAAGTTTTTCCATTAAAGCTCCTCGAACTCTACGTATACCCACGAACCAGCGGGAACACCTTCATATTTGGTTAGTAGTTGATAACTGTGACTCATGGCTTGACGATTCTCTGTATTGAACTGTTGGCAGGCTTTGGAAATTACACTCTCGTCAAACTCATCAGCACTCATCACAATATTCATAATCCCAGTACGACCATTACTCATTGCTATAGCCTTCTGTGGAAACTCTGGGACAACTTTAGGTAGATCGCCCTCACCTTGTAGCGCTTCGCCCTTAACGACGCCCACAGAGGCCTGTGGAGGCTCTTGGAGAAGCGGGTTAGTCGGATCGTAACGCTCTAACAAAATGCGTGTTGTACCATCGATTATCATGCTGCACTTCCGTCGGTATTCAACTTGCCAGTTTTAATCAATTTCTCACGAAGCTTTGCACGGGAAGCGGCGAGATCATCACGAACTTCTTGTTCACGATTCAAGCGTTGCTGTTGTTCGGCTTGTAGGCGGTCACGTTCATCTTTAGCCAGTGACATTGCCACTTGGCGGTCAATTTCAGCATTCAACGCAGCTTCAAGCTCTGCTTCAAGCTCTGCCTTAATCTGTTTGCAGACTTTAACAAGGTCACTCTCTTGTTGGTGCGGTGGCTTCTTCAAGTAGATAGTAATGAATGATGCCTGAGGGCTCTCAATCAACATTGCAGTCGGTAGTCCTCCCGCTGGCTCAAGTGGAAGCCATCCGGCTGCACGGTATTGGTGATACAACTCATGTGATTCGTCCAATGTGCGAGGATTGAACTCGACGATAGCACCTAGAATACCGGCGCTTGGTTTCTCGATTCGTGATTCGTAGAAGCCTTTTGCGTTTTGGCAGCGTGCTCGGTATTCCGATTCGCTGAATGCAAATTGCATTGGTGTTTGTGTACTCATGATTTTTCTTCCTTCTGTTTTTATGGTTGGCGTTACTTTTTGGCGCTGTTTAGCGCGATGGTGTTGCATGTAGCATCTGTGGCTACAGGTTTGCTTTGATGCTCTTTGTGTTTGCATGGGTGCATTGCAGACCACGCACGGTCTTACTACGGTCAATGCCATTAGGCCTCCGGTGAGAATACGTTGTGTGAGAATAAAGAAACCCAGGTAAAAGTTACCCGGAACGATGTCCGGCTATCGAATGAACTAGTCACCCCAGTGGTTACATGAGTGTATTGCGAATATGGTTCGAGGGCGGAGGAATCGCCCTCTACAGGAATCGACCACCGCCCCTGTTAGGCAGTTCCAGTGACATTTAAGTCTGGTCTAGCAAGTAACGGCCATCGCCTTGCTTATACGATTCGAGAGGCCTGTGGAAACCTTCGGCCTACAGCGAACGGAACACCGGCTGTAACGGGTTCAGTTTGATGCTCGTTGAAATCTGGACGCACGAATACCGCGCTCAACGTTCGGTTGGCCCGGCTAGATGCTCTGGAATTTTGGTTGTTGCTGGTGTTGCGGAGGGGTGAAGACCGGACGAGGAAGTCTCCTCTATCCCTGCACTATTGTCGCACGGAGTCTCTCAAATTGCAAGCATTATTTGTGCCAACTATGAAAAATCTGACGAGCGGTTGTTTGACCACACATGAATCACCGCCCCGGCTTGGTCGGCACGAGCGGTGCACCGCTGACAAGACAGGTCGCTGGAGCGCAGGCTGGAAGTAGACGGACGGCAGGAAGCAGGCGCGCCCACGTATCCACCTCACCCAGACCGGCAGTTTGGGAATGGATCAAGCAGCGGAAGAAGCTGGAAGCGGGAGTAGTACAAGTGAGTAGTACAATGGACTACTACCCAGAAACGAAAAAGCCCCTCAAATCAACGACTTGGGGGGCTTCTCTAAATGTGGCGGTGAAGGAGAGATTCGAACTCTCGATACAGTTTCCTGTATACACACTTTCCAGGCGTGCTCCTTAAGCCACTCGGACACTTCACCGTATCTCTTCAAACATGTTCTGTCTGTCGAGGCGCGCTAATGTAGTCGAAAGCTTTTCCGATGGCAAACTTTTTTTTAAGATTTTCATGCGCTTAAGAGAAAAAGCCGTTTGCCCTGCCAACGGCCCATGGCAAACCGGCCAATCTTCGGTGGGCGCGGCCCTTCTATATAGAAGCAGAATGGCGTGCGGCGCTGGATCAGCCGGGATTCGGTGACCGGCGGGTCAGTCACGGCGCTTTACCTGGCCTGCGGCGGTGGGTAACGTCTGCTCATCTTTCTTACAAGGAATCGCGTCATGAGTGAGTTGATTGCCTACCACCTCGAAGACGGCATCGCGACCTTGACCTTGAGCAACGGCAAGGTCAATGCCATTTCCCCGGACGTGATTGCGGCGTTTAACGCGGCGCTGGATCAGGCGGTGACTGATCGTGCCATCGTGATCATTACCGGTCAGCCGGGGATTCTGTCGGGCGGCTACGATCTGAAAGTAATGACCGCCGGCCCTAAAGAGGCCGTGGCACTGGTGACCGCCGGTTCCACCCTCGCCCGTCGTCTGCTTTCTCACCCGTTCCCGGTGATCGTCGCTTGCCCGGGTCACGCCGTGGCCAAGGGTGCATTCCTGCTGTTGTCGGCCGACTACCGCATCGGTGTCGATGGCCCGTTCAGCATTGGTCTGAACGAAGTGCAGATCGGCATGACCATGCACCACGCCGGTATCGAGTTGGCGCGTGATCGTCTGCGTCGCTCGGCATTCCACCGGTCGGTGATCAATGGCGAGATGTTCGACCCGAAAAGCGCGGTGGACGCCGGTTTCCTCGACAAGGTGGTTTCTGCCGAAGAGCTGCAAGGCGCCGCCCTCGCCGCCGCACGTCAGTTGAAGAAGATCAACATGCTCGCGCACAAGAACACCAAGCTGAAGGTGCGCAAAGCGCTGCTGGAAACCCTGGACAACGCGATTGTTCAGGATCAGGAGCATCTGGGTTAACCCCCGTATCCTGCGTCGAAGAAAAGCCCGACCCGCGTGTCGGGCTTTTTCTTGCGCGCTCGGTTGAAAATGCCGTGGCTGCTCTAGGACGGGTCTGACAAGCAATTCGGAAACATGCGCTTAAACATCGCCTATCTCCCGACTCTATAGTGGCAATTGCCGAAAACAGTGCACATCCGTACACTGCGCCACCTTTTGCGCCGGTGGGGCCTGAAAATGCTGTTCGTGTTTCGTATGTTATTGATGAGCCTGCACTTTATTCTGGCTGGCGTGCTTGGGGTGATCCTCGGCATATGCCGTCCGTTCAATCCGGACAACAGCCGTCTGTGTGCGCGCCTCTATGCATTGCCGGCCATGTGCATTTTGCGTCTGCGGGTGAAAACCGACGTCAGCGGTTTGATGAACAAACCTGCCAGTTGCGTGATCATCGCCAACCATCAGTCCAACTACGATCTGTTTGTGTTCGGCAACGTCGTGCCCTACCGCACGGTGTGCATTGGCAAGAAGAGCCTGAAGTGGGTGCCGTTGTTCGGGCAATTGTTCTGGCTCGCCGGCAATGTGTTGATCGACCGTGGCAATGCGCACAAGGCGCGCCAATCGATGCTCACCACCACCAACACTCTGCAAAACGAAAACACCTCGATCTGGGTATTCCCGGAAGGCACGCGCAACCTCGGCGAAGAGTTGCTGCCGTTCAAGAAAGGCGCGTTTCAGATGGCGATTGCCGCTGGTGTGCCGATCGTGCCGGTGTGTGTCAGCAGTTACATCAAGCACATGCGTCTGAACCGCTGGAACAGTGGGGAAATTCTCATACGCTCGCTGCCGGCGATTCCTACAGCCGGATTGACCATGGACGACATGCCTAAGCTCATAGAGCAATGCCGCGAGCAGATGCGCGAATGCATCGAATCAATGGATCGGCAGTTGCAAGTCGCCTGAAAGCAAACCCGCCTTGTGCGGGTTTTCTTTTGCCGAATGAACGGTGCAGATTTCACTGACTCTCAAGTAGCGACACGGCTAAGCTGAAGCCTTGTATTCCTGCCACCTGCCAAGAAGAAGTGAATCACCACCATGGGTCGAGTTGTTGCTGCTGCTGTGTACAGCGCCGGTAAGAAAGTCACCAATATTTCCCTAGACGAAGGCGCCGCCTGGGCCGCAAAAACCGGCCACTTTGTCTGGATCGGCCTCGAAGAGCCGGACGCTCAGGAGCTGTCCAACCTGCAACGTCAGTTCAACCTGCACGAACTGGCGATTGAAGATGCGCTGGAAAAACACAGCCGGCCGAAGCTGGAAACCTTTGGCGACGCTTTGTTTATCGTCACCTACTCGCCGATCCGTGAAAACGGCGTGCTGCAATTCATCGAAACGCACATTTTCGCCGGCAAGGGCTACATCATCACCGCGCGTAACGGTCACTCGGCGTCCTACGCGCATGTGCGCCAGCGCTGTGAGGCGCGTCCGCTGTTGCTGGAGCATGGGGAAGATTTCGTACTCTATGCGCTGCTCGATTTCGTCATCGAGAACTACCAGCCGGTCGGTGAAGCAATCCATGCCGAGATCGATGAGCTGGAGCGCAACGTGCTGTGCAGCGCATTGAATGAGCGTGATATCCAGAAGCTGCATGGCTTGCGTCGTGATGTCGTGCGTCTGCGTCGCTATGCGGCGCCGATGGTGGAGATCGGCGAGGAACTGCAGAAGCTCAGCTTCCCGTTTATCGACAAGAACATGCGCCCGTACTTCCGTGATGTGCAGATTCACGTGACGCGGCAGATGGAAGACCTCAGCACGCTGGCCGACATTGCCAGCCAGACCATCGAGATCGGTGTGTTGCTGGAGGCGTCACGGCAGAGCGTGGTGCAGCGCAAGTTCGCTGCGTGGGCGGCGATTCTGGCGTTCCCGACGGCGGTGGCGGGGATTTACGGGATGAACTTCCAGAACATGCCGGAGCTGAGCTGGCATTACGGTTACTTCGGGGTGCTGGGGTTTATTGCGGTGGGGTGTGTGAGTTTGTGGGCGAGCTTCAAGAAGTCTGGGTGGTTGTAAGGAAGACCGAGTTGCCTGGGCTATTCGCGAGCAGGCTCGCTCCCACATTGATCGGCGTCATACCGTAGATCTAATGTGGGAGCGAGCCTGCTCGCGAAGCTTTTCAGCCCTTAGGCAGTTTCAGGTTTGTGCGCCACAAACCGCATCATCCATTCCGCAACCGTCGCGCCGTGGTGTTCTTGCTCCAGGCTCGCCACGCCTTTGCTGTAGATCTGCGAACCCAGCGCTTCCTGACGCAGATCCAGCAGCGCCCGCGAGTAATCGTGGATGAACTCGGGATGGCCCTGGAAGCACAGCACTTGATCGTTGATGTGGTACGCGGCAAACGGGCAGAAATCGCTGGAGGCGATGACGGTGGCGTTTTCCGGTAACGACGTCACTTGATCCTGATGGCTGATCAGCAACGTCAGTTCTTCACGCACCGGGCTCATCCACGGCGCCTTGGCCGCGAGTTTGTAGTTGTGGGTGCCGACGCCCCAGCCCTGCGTCGCGCGCTCGCTCTTGCCGCCCAGCAGCAGCGCCAACAGTTGATGGCCGAAGCACACGCCGAGCAGTTTGTCGCCACGCTCGTAACGGCTCAGCAAGTATTCCCTCAGCGTTTCAATCCACGGGTCGGTACCGAACGAATCGGCCTTGCTGCCGGTGACCAGGTACGCGTCAAAGGTCTGCTCGTCGCTTGGGTATTCGCCCTGCATCACGTTGTAGACGGTGAACTCGGCGGCAATCGGTTGCTGCGAGAACAGGCGCTGAAACATCTGCCCGTAACCCTGATATTGATCGACCAGTTCGGGACGCAGGATGTCGGTTTCCAGAATGCAGATGCGTAGCGACATAAAAAATACCTGACACGTGATGGGAATAATGAACACCCCAGAGCCTGCCTTGAAACACCCCGACAAGGCAAGTCCCGGAATGCTCGCCCCGTTAGAACATTTCACCTTTCGCCGCTTTTTCCAGCAGCAGCGCCGGCGGGGCGAAACGCTCGCCGTACTGCTCTGCCAGATACTGCGCGCGAGCGACGAAATCCTTCACCCCATACTGATTGATGAACTGCAACGCGCCGCCCGTCCACGCCGCAAAACCGATGCCGAAGATCGAGCCGACGTTGGCGTCCGCCGTCGAGGTCAGCACGCCCTCCTCCACGCAACGCACGGTTTCGATGGCTTGCACGAACAGCAAGCGATCACGCACATCCTTCGGGGAAATCTGCCCGTCGGCTTTCTCGAAGCGCGTTTTCAGTTCCGGCCACAAATGCTTCTGGCCACCGGCCGGGTATTCATAAAAACCACCGCCAGCCGCCTTGCCCGGACGTTTGTATTCGTTGAGCAGCAAGTCAATCACGGCGAAGGCCGGGTGCTCAATCAGCGGTTTCCCTTCTGCCTGTAGGTCTTTGGCCGTTTGCTTGCGGATATGGCTCATCAGGCTGAGGGAAACTTCGTCGGAGATTGCCAGAGGCCCGACCGGCATCCCGGCCTTGCGTGCTTCAGTCTCGATCATTGGTGCGCTGACGCCCTCGCCAAGCATGGCGATGCCTTCGTTGGTGAAGGTGCCGAAAACCCTCGAGGTGAAGAAACCGCGACTGTCGTTGACCACGATCGGGGTTTTCTTGATTTGCAGAACGAAATCGAAGCCGCGCGCGAGGGTTTCATCGCTGGTTTGCGCGCCTTTGATGATTTCCACCAGCGGCATTTTTTCCACCGGACTGAAGAAATGCAGGCCGATGAATTTGCTTTGATCCGGTACGGCGCTCGCCAGACCGGTGATTGGTAAGGTCGACGTGTTGGAGGCAATAACGGCGTCGGCGCCCACGACTTTTTGCGCAGCCACAGAAACCTTGGCCTTGAGCTCGCGATCCTCAAACACCGCTTCGATGATCAGGTCGCAACCGGCCAGATCGGCATCGCTTTCAGAGGGTTTGATCCGCGCCAGCACTTCATCGCGCTGGGCTGCATTCATCTGGCCACGGGCGACTTTCTTGTCGAGCAACGTGGCCGAGTGCGCCTTGCCCTTCTCAGCAGCCGCGAGATTGATGTCCTTGAGCACCACGTCGATCCCCGCCGAAGCACTGACAAACGCGATCCCCGCGCCCATCATCCCGGCACCGAGCACGCCGACCTTCTGCGTCTTATAAGGTGCAAAACGCTGCGGCCGCGAACCACCGGCATTGATCTCGTTGAGCTGAAACCAGAACGTGCCGATCAGGTTTTTCGAAATCTGCCCGGTGGTGAGTTCGGTGAAGTAGCGGGTTTCGATCAGGTGCGCGGTGTCGAAATCGACCTGAGCCCCTTCAACTGCCGCACACAGAATCTTCTCCGGCGCCGGCAGTGTGCCTTGAGTTTTCGTGCGCAGGATCGACGGTGCAATCGCCAGCATCTGCGCGACTTTAGGATTAGACGGCGTACCGCCGGGAATCTGATAACCCTTCACATCCCAACGCTGCACCGCCGTCGGATTGGCAACAATCCACGCGCGCGCCTTGGCCAACAGTTCATCGCGATTCTCCGCCAGCTCATCGATCAAACCGGCCTGCAACGCTTGTTGCGGACGCACTTTTTTGCCTTCGAGCAGATACGGCAGCGCCTTCTCGATCCCGAGCATGCGCACCATGCGCACCACCCCGCCGCCGCCCGGCAGCAGGCCCAGCGTCACTTCCGGCAGGCCGAGTTGCACCGAGGCGTCGTCCAGCGCCACGCGATGATGGCAGGCGAGACAGATTTCCCAGCCGCCGCCCAACGCCGCGCCGTTAATCGCTGCAACTACCGGTTTGCCGAGGGTTTCCAGGGTGCGCAATTGACGTTTGAGGGTCAGCACCATGTCGTAGAAAGCTTTGGCTTCAGGCTTGCCGACTTTGATCAGTTCGTTGAGGTCGCCGCCGGCAAAGAAGGTTTTCTTCGCCGAAGTGATGATCACACCGGCAAGGTTGTCTTTATCCGCCACCAGACGGGCCACGCACGCGGCCATCGCCTCGCGGTACACGGCGTTCATGGTGTTGGCGCTCTGGCCCGGCATGTCGATGGTCAGCACGACGATGCCGTCCTGGCCTTTTTCGTAACGAATGGCTTCGCTCATAACAAGATTCCTTGAATTCGGGGGCTCAGAGACGTTCGATGATGGTGGCAATGCCCATGCCGCCGCCGACGCACAGCGTCGCCAGGCCATAGCGCAGGTGCCGCGCTTCCAGTTCATCGAGCAAGGTGCCGAGGATCGCGCAACCGGTGGCGCCCAGCGGATGGCCCATGGCGATGGAGCCGCCGTTGACGTTGACCTTGTCCGGGTCGACGGCCATGTCCTTGATGAACTTCAGCACCACCGAAGCAAACGCTTCGTTGACCTCGAACAGGTCGATGTCTTCCACGCGCAGCCCGGCCTTGGCCAAAGCCTTGCGCGTGGCCGGTGCCGGGCCGGTGAGCATGATGGTCGGGTCGGTGCTGGTGACTGCCGTAGCGACAATTCGCGCCCGCGGTTGCAGGCCCAATGCGCGGCCCTTGGCTTCGGAGCCGATCAGCATCAACGCCGCACCGTCGACGATCCCGGAACTGTTGCCGGGTGTGTGCACATGATTGATCCGTTCAACGTGGCTGTAGACCCGCAGCGCCGTCGCGTCGAAACCCATTTGCCCGATCATTTCAAAACTCGGTTTGAGCTTGCCGAGCCCTTCCAGCGTCGATTCAGCACGAATGAACTCATCGTGATCGAGCAGGATGATGCCGTTCTGATCCTGCACCGGCACCAGCGACTTGTTGAACGAACCATCGGCCCGGGCCCGCGCGGCTTTCTGTTGCGAGTGCAGCGCGTAGGCATCGACATCGTGACGGCTGAAACCTTCGAGCGTGGCGATCAAATCGGCACCGACGCCTTGGGGGGTGAAGTGGCTGTGCAAGTTGGTCTGCGGATCCAGTGCCCACGCACCACCATCGCTGCCCATCGGCACGCGCGACATCGACTCGACGCCACCGACCACCACCAGGTCTTCAAAACCCGAGCGCACTTTCATCGCACCGAGGTTCACTGCCTCAAGCCCGGACGCGCAGAAGCGGTTGATCTGCACCCCCGCCACGCTGACGTCCCAATCAGCCACTTGCACGGCGGTTTTGGCGATGTCCGAGCCTTGATCGCCAATCGGCGTGACACAACCGAGCACGACGTCATCGACCTGACTGGTGTCCAGCGCAGTGCGTTGTTGCAGCGCGGTCAGCAGCCCGGCCACCAGATTCACCGGTTTGACGCTGTGCAAAGCACCGTCGGCCTTGCCTTTGCCACGTGGCGTGCGTAGCGCATCGAAAATCAAAGCTTGGGTCATGACGTCCTCGAACCTGTGCGGTGAGTGATTTCTTGTGCTTGCACTCTTGTCCCGGACGGCCACGGATTCAATGACCACAGTGCTCAATGCGGTTGACGGACACGCTCAGACGGACGGTCATTGGCCGTCGGGTGAACCGGTTCAGGTCACGGAGTTGTCTAGCAAGCGGGCGGCGCAGAAGCTGGCAATACGCCTCATGCCTTTTTAATCGCCGTTGGCAGCAACTCCATATGAAATGGATCTAAGCCAAGCGTGACGCGGGCCCTAAGGTAGTACATGTACGTCAGAGTCGTCGGGTTTTGCCGAGGCCGGCGTCCTTCAACAGGAAGTGCAGCGCTTGCCGTCATGGATATGCAGGCAGGCATCAGGAAATAACAATAAAGGCGGTCAAGCCATGTTCAAACAACCGAAAGTTCGTCAAGCAGGGCTCATTCTTTTCGCCACGACGCTGTTGTTGATTTTGCCGAATCTGACCAAGGTCATCGGCTGAATCGAGCGGCGGGTTTATCTATCGCCACTGAAAATGTGACTGGCCCGCTACCCGGGCCAGCGTGGCTGTGCCAACCTTTGCGCACTTCCACGACATCGACGGCGATCATTTGAAAACGCTCTTCGTACTCGGGGCCATGCTGCTGAGCATGCCTCTGTCTGCCGCCCAGTTGGACTTACAACTGGGCGAGCACAGCCGCACCTGGCAGACCGAGGAATTGCTCAAGCATCCTCAGGTGCAAAACATCACCATCAAAAACGATGTGTCCTACAAGAAGGACATGGTCTATCGCGCCGTGCCGGTGGCGGCGTTGTTGGCCGGGATAAACGCTGAAGATCATCTGCAAGCGGTAGCGCTGGACGGTTTTGCCGCAGAGTTGGCGGCGGCGCCGTTGCTCAATCGTGAAGGCGCGCGCGCGTGGCTGGCGATTGAAGACCCGGCCCATCCGTGGCCGCCGTTGTCGAAAGACAAGCACAGCGCCGGGCCGTTTTACCTGGTGTGGACGGATCCGCAGGCGGGCAATATCAGCCCGGAGCAATGGCCGTTTGAAGTGGCGAGCATCAAGCGCATGGCGCCGGTGGCCGAGCGATTCCCTGCTCTGCTACCGGATCCGGTGTTGAAGAAAGATGATCCGGTGAATCTGGGTTTTGCGTTATTTCAGAAGAATTGCTTGGCGTGTCACCGATTGAACGGTGCGGGGGATGCGCAGTTCGGGCCGGATCTGAATATTCCTTACAGTCCGACGGAGTATTTGGGGGTGGATTTCTTGAAGCGCTACATTCGTGATCCGCAGAGTTTGCGCCAGTGGCCGCAGGCGAAAATGCCGGGGTTTTCGGCGGAGGTGTTGCCGGACGGGGATCTGGAATTGCTGGTGGGTTATCTGAAACACATGGCGGGGCGCAAGGTTAAGCCCTGAGACTTGGGGTGTTATTACGGGCCTCTTCGCGGGCAAGCCTTGCTCCTACAGGTGATAGCGGCGCTTGGGCGCGTTCTGTAGGAGCAAAGCTTGCTCGCGAAGCGGTATCCCGGATCTATTGTTGTTGCACGGAGATGACCGGGGTCGGTGAGACGAGCACTTTCGCGTGCATCTGCTCGCAGCCGCCGCCCCGGCGCATACCGCGTACCGGGCAGGCGTCGAGGTAATCGAGGCCTACCGCCAGCTTCAAATGGCGCTCCGGCCGCGCCAGTTCGTTGGTCACGTCAAAGCTGTACCAGGCGTCATCCAGCCACGCTTCCGCCCAGGCGTGGCTGGCCAGATGTTCGCAATCCTCGCTGTACAAATATCCCGACACGTAACGCGACGGCACGCCCAGGCTGCGCGCGCAGGCCAGAAACGCGTGGGTGTGATCCTGACAAACCCCGGCGCGTCCGGCGAAGGCTTCGGCGGCGCTGGTGTCGACTTCGGTGGAGCCCGGCGTGTAGGTCATGTGCTGATTCAAACCGTGCATCAAATCGATCAGAGCGGTGCGATCGCGCCGCTGCTTGCAGGATCTTTCGGCGAACGCTCGCAGCGCTTCATCGGCCTCGGTCAACCGGGTAAAACGCAGAAACGGCAGCGCCGACTGGCTTTCATGTTCCGCCTCGCGCAATTCATCAATATCAACCTGCCCACGCGCGCCAATGATGATTGCTTCGTGCGGCTCGTCCATGGTCAGCACGTGCAGGATGTTGCCGAACGGATCAAGTTGCGCGCGCACCGGGCGCGGCAGGTCGAGTTGCCAGCTCAGCACATGTTGACGCTCGCTGTCGTGAGGGGTCAGCCGCAGGTACTGGATGCTCGCCCGCACCTTATCTTCGTAGTGATAGGTGGTCTCGTGGCTTATGGAAAGTCTCATGCAGCCTCCAGGTAGGAACTGTGAATGGCGTTGCCCAACTGGCGCACCAGCGGGATGAATTCGGTCAGCCAGGCATGCAGGCCTTCCTCGAGGATTTCGTTGATGCCGGTGTAGCGCAGGCGCGCGTCCATTTCCGCGGCCAGGCGTTGCGCGGGACGACCGTTGGCACCGGGCAGTTGCGCAAGAATCTGGTCGATCTCTTCGGTGCAGGCGCGCAGCGAACGCGGCACGTCGGCGCGCAACAGCAGCAATTCGGCAACATGCCGGGCGCCGGGCGCGTCGCGATAGATTTCGGTGTAGGCCTCGAACGACGACAGCGCACGCAGCAATGCACTCCACTGGTAATAGGCGTGGGCCGTGCCGTCGCTGACCGCTTCGGCCTGATCGCCGGCCATTTCGTAGCGGGCATCAAGCAAGCGCAGCGTGTTGTCCGCGCGTTCGATAAAGGTGCCGAGACGAATAAAACGAAATGCATCGTTGCGCATGATCGTGCCGTAGGACGCGCCACGAAACAGGTGCGAACGCTCCTTGATCCACTCGCAGAAACGGCTCATGCCATAGCGACTGAGGCCCTGCTCGGCGATCCCGCGAATCTCCAGCCACGTCGAGTTGATGTTCTCCCACATGTCCGCCGTGATCCGTCCACGCACTGCATGGGCACTGGCCCGTGCGGCGCCGAGACAGCTGTAAATGCTCGCCGGGTTGGCCGCATCGAGGGCGAAAAAGTGCAGCAGACGTTCGGCATGCAATGCGCCGTGACGCTCCAGATAATCCTCAAGGGTGCCGGTGATCAACAGCGGCATCGCCAGTTCGTGCAAACCGTCGCCGCGTCCGTCCTGCGGCATCAGCGACAGCGAATAACTGATGTCGAGCATCCGGGCGAGGTTTTCCGCCCGCTCCAGGTAACGCGACATCCAATACAGATCCGAGGCAGTTCTACTTAACATGGCAAGCTTCCTTCAATCCTCGACCACCCAGGTGTCCTTGGTTCCGCCGCCCTGTGATGAATTCACCACCAGCGAGCCTTCACGCAGCGCCACACGGGTCAAACCGCCGGGCACCACGCGGGTTTCGCGACCGGACAAGACAAACGGGCGCAAATCGATATGGCGCGGCGCAATGCCGTTTTCGACAAAGGTCGGACAGGTCGACAGCGACAACGTCGGTTGCGCGATGTACGCGTGGGGTTTGGCCTTGATGCGTTCGCGGAAAGCATCGATTTCCGCTTTCGTCGACGCCGGCCCCACCAGCATTCCGTAACCGCCAGAGCCTTGGGTTTCCTTGACCACCAGATCTGGAAGATTGGCCAGCACGTGGGAAAGTTCAGACGGGTTGCGGCATTGCCAGGTCGGCACGTTTTTCAGGATCGGTTCTTCGTCGAGGTAGAAACGGATCATGTCGGTGACAAACGGGTACACCGATTTGTCATCCGCCACGCCGGTACCGATGGCGTTGGCCAATACGACGTTGCCGGAGCGATAGGACGACAGCAGACCCGGCACGCCGAGCATTGAGTCCGGGTTGAATGCCAATGGATCGAGGAAAGCGTCATCGAGGCGGCGGTAAATTACGTCCACTGCTTTCGGGCCGTCGGTGGTGCGCATGAAGACTTTGTCGTCACGCACGAACAGATCCGCGCCTTCGACCAGTTCAACGCCCATTTCCCGGGCGAGAAACGCGTGCTCAAAGAAAGCACTGTTGAAGCGCCCCGGCGTCAGCACGACCACACTCGGGTCATCAATCGGACTGGAGCTTTTCAGCGTGTCGAGCAACAGGTTCGGGTAGTGATCGATCGGGGCGATGCGTTGCGCGGCGAACAACTCCGGGAACAGGCGCATCATCATTTTGCGGTCTTCGAGCATGTAGCTGACGCCGCTCGGCGTACGCAGATTGTCTTCGAGCACGTAATACGTGCCGTCGCCATCGCGCACCAGATCGACGCCGGAAATGTGCGAATAGATATCGCGGTGCAGATCCAGGCCCTGCATCGCCAACTGATATTGCTCGTTGGCCAGCACCTGTTCGGCGGGAATGATCCCGGCCTTGATGATGCGCTGCTCGTGATAGAGGTCGGCGAGGAACATGTTCAGCGCCTTGACCCGCTGGATGCAGCCGCGCTCGACGATCCGCCACTCGCTGGCGGGGATGCTGCGCGGAATGGTGTCGAAAGGAATCAGGCGCTCGGTGCCCTGCTCGTCGCCGTAGAGCGTGAAAGTAATGCCGGCGCGATGGAACAGCAGATCGGCCTCGCGTCGCCGTTGGGCCAGCAGCTCGTCAGGCGTGTCGGCCAGCCATCGGGCGAACTCCCGATAATGCGGGCGAACCTGGCCGCCGGCATCGTACATTTCATCAAAATAGGTGCGGATCATGCCGTACTCCTTGTCACCCGGACATACAGGCCTTCGCAAGGCCCGTGCCATCGGCATAAACGCTTTGATTTCAATCGGTTGGATATTCACGTCGCAGGCGCCGCACCATTCCTGTGCGGCAAATGCCCCAACCTGATTGCCCCCGCTTCATTGCGACGCACTGCATCGCCTATTAGCAGCATAGTCAGAGTTGATTTCACTGCCCTGGATCGGCTGCGGATAATCCGCGCATTCGCTGCCAAACTTCGCCGCTCCCCGCACCGCGAAGTGGTCAGCTCAATTGATTGGGATTGCCCCGGCAGCCCGCCCAGCCTTAACCCTGACCGGTTTCCTCTCCTTATCGGTCTTCCCTTTTAGCCACCCTCTCCGGTGGCTTTTTTTTGCCTTTTGGAAATGTTTTGAAAGCAAAAGCAAAAGATCGCAGCTTTCGGCAGCTCCTACATGAATCTGTGTAGGAGCTGCCGAAGGCTGCGATCTTTTGATCTTCTATCTATAAATATTCAATTCAACCGGTGGCGGCTACGCACCTCCTGTTTCACGCCCCACCCTTCGATTATTCCGCCCAAAGGCTCGACCACCGCCGAAAAACCCTGCTCGAAATCGCCGATATCGTCATACGTCGCGTACATCACTTTGCTTAATTCCAGCGCCCACGCACCGTCATCACGCACGCTGACCTGGGCATTGATGGATTCACCGCGAAATTTGCCTGCTGCCCTGCGCGCCCGCTCCTCGTCCGGGAAAATCGCGTAGAACTCGATGGGATGGAATCGGGAAAAATCGAAACCGCCTTCTTTCATGCGGCGCAGAACATTGCTGCTGATGTCTTCTTGATAGGCTGTGCTCATGAATCGTCCCCCTCGCATAGATGGATAGACTTTCCGTATTCCCGCCCCGGGCCTTTGGCCAAAGTACTGCGACAACGTCGTTGAACGCGGGAAACAAGCATGTAGCTGACAAGACCAGACCTTAGCGATCCGTTCGCTGATCTCGCTTGCAGAGTAGCCCCAAGATAGAGCTGCTGCCAAGGCCTGGTGGTGAAGGTGACAAGAAGAATGTCAGATAGGGGTGATGCTGCGGATTTCGATGCTGTTCTGGGTTTTCAGACTTTTCACGCCAGCATCGGCGGTGCGCCCTTCCAGATCGTTGAGATCCAGCTCGGCGGCCACGGGCAGGAGCCGTGCCTTGATCAGTTGTGCGGCCTCATCGTCACTGGGGCATTCCGCACGTTCGAACACCTCATCGACAATTTCACCATGATCGTCCACGAAAGTGACTTTCCACTTTTGCATCGGTGCCTCCTCGATCAAACCCGCAAATGGGCTTACAACTATCTCGACTGTTTACGCAGAAAGTTGGTTCAAAAGGATTACAACGCACGAAGATGAAAAAAACGACATCGTGGAGATGCGCCGCGAATTTTACACGCAACCATTGTGGTTAGAGGACTTAACTGTGGTGAGGGATTTATCTGTGGCGAGGGGATTTATCCCCGATGGGATGCGAAGCGTCCCCAAAACCAGCCAACGCAATCCATCAGGCAGACCGCGTTGGCCGGGTTTACGGCTGCTGCGCAGCCGGTCGGGGATAAATCCCCTCACCACAGGGGATTCATACACAAATGAAAAATGATGTGATCAGTCGTTGCTTGGCTTGTTGATCGCCTGCAGCACGTACTGCGGCAAGGCAAACGCGCCGATGTGGATTTCCGGGTTGTAGTAGCGGGTGACGATGCCGCTGCCGATGAAGCGCTGTTGCAGGGTTTCACGGCTCAGTTTGCGGTAGGCCGGGTTGGTCGAGCCCCAAGCGAAGGTCATCGAACCGCCGATGTAGGTCGGTACAGCCGCTTGATAGAAGTGCCAGTCCGGGAACAGGCTCTTCAGGCGACCGGCGGTGGTTTTCACTTCGTCGATCTGCATGAACGGCGTGCCGTTCTGGGTCACGAGGATGCCGCCTTCGTTCAGGCAGCGGTGGCAGGCCTGATAGAAGTTCTCCGAGAACAGCACTTCGCCCGGGCCGATCGGGTCGGTGGAGTCGGAGATGATCACGTCGAATTTTTCCGTGGTGGTGGCGACGAAACGCATGCCGTCGTCGATCACCAGGTTCAGACGTGGATCGTCGTAAGCGCCGCTGGAGTGGTTCGGCAGGAATTCTTTGCACATGTCGACCACGGTGCCGTCGATCTCGACCATGGTGATGTGTTCAACGCCGGCGTGCTTGGTCACTTCGCGCAACATGCCGCCGTCACCGCCGCCGATGATCAGCACGCGCTTGGCGCTGCCGTGGGCGAGGATCGGCACGTGGGTGAGCATTTCGTGGTAGATGAATTCGTCGGCTTCGGTGGTCTGGATCACGCCGTCCAGCGCCATCACGCGGCCCATGCGCGGGTTCTGGAAGATCACCAGATGCTGATGTTCGGTGCGCACTTCGTGCAGCAGTTTTTCCATGCGAAAACGCTGGCCGTAGCCTTCGTAGAGGGTTTCCAGGTACTCGCTGGTTTTGGTGACGGTCATGGTCAAGTGCTCCGATGAATGCGCGGGCGCCAATCGTGGGGACGATTGCCCGGGAAAGGCGCGCATTCTACGTTGCCGAAGATGACAGGTCGAACCTCACAACCACAATCCCTGTAGGAGCTGCCGCAGGCTGCGATCTTTTGATGTTGATTTTTAAAAGCAAGATCAAAAGATCGCAGCCTTCGGCAGCTCCTACAGGGGTATTGCGGTGTTAGCTGATTCAGATCCGGACGTTACCGCGTGGCCCGGCGATTGCCCAGATGATCAGGCCCAGTACCGGCAGGAGGATGATCAGCAGCACCCAGACGATTTTCATCCCGGTGGTTGCGCCGCTTTTCAGCACATTGATGATGGCCCAGATGTCGAGGGCGAGGATGATCAGGCCAATCAGACCGTTGAACGTGGAACCCATGGTGTCGCTCCAGAATAGTGGCATGCACTTTTAGGATAGACGGTCGCGCGCAGGGTTCCCTTTTATTGCACTCAGACGTGAACGGCGATCTTCAAGGCTTCCAGCGCGGGTGCAGCGGTGATGCCGACTTCAGCGCACAACTCCAGCACGCGCGGCACGTCGTTGCCGAAGACCAGCACCATTTGCAGCTCGTCGTCGAGCAACTGGCTGAAGTTCATCAGCGTGTAACCGCCGTTTTCCTTGTTCATGCTGCTCATCTGCACCTGAATGCGGTTGAGCGCGGTCAGGGCTTCGGTTTTCGCCAGTTGCTTGGGCTTGAGATTGAAATCCACGCCCGGGCCGAACGAGGCGACGATCTGCGCGAACAGGTCAACGTAGGTGTCTGCCTGGAACAACACGGTTTCCGGCAGGCTGCCGACGACGACCCACTCGCCCAACGGGATCGGGAAGGTGTCGTCGTAGTTGATGTCTGGGTTGGCTGTCAGAAAAGTATCGGCATCGGCGTAGGCTTGCGCCGCTTCATCGGCGACGTTCAGGATCTCGTCCTCGGCCATGCAGCCGGAGCTGATTTTGCTGATGAGTTCGACGAGTGCGGCTTTCATGAGGGCGGATCCTGTGGAAGGTGAAATTTGAGGGCGCGGAGGATAGCGCACAACGCAAAAGATCGCAGCCCGCGGTGGGATCAGTGTAGGAGCTGCCGCAGGCTGCGATCTTTTGACTTTATCAACCCAACAATTTTTCCAGTTGCGCCGTGGTATCGACCGCGCCCATGGTGCGGGCCGCGTCCAGCGCCGTTGCGCCGTTGGCGTCCTTGGCCTGCGCGTTGGCGCCTTTGCCGAGCAAGTAATCGACGATTTCAACGCGGTTGAACATCGCCGCCATCATCAGCGCCGTCCGGCCATCAAACGACGAACCTTCGATCTCGGCACCCGCCTCGACCAACGCCTTGACCACCGCCAGATCACCTTTGAATGCCGCCCCGGCAATCGGGCTCTGGCCGTTGCCATTGCGCATTTCCGGATCGGCTTTGTGTTTAAGCAGCACATTCACCGCGTCGATATGGCCGTAGTAGCTGGCTAACATCAGCAGCGTGTCGCCTTTGCTGTTCTTCAAGTTGACCGGCAAACCGGCGCTGACCAGGCGATCAAGCATCTCGGCATCACCGTCGCGCGCCTTGTTGAAAACCTGCTCGGTGAATTCGGCGGCTTCTTCAGGGGTCATCTGGCGGCTTTGTTCGGACATGGGCAACTCCACTTTCGGTCAATCGGAAAGCCGACAGTTTCCCGAGCGCGAGGAAAACTGTCACCCCCTTTTTCTCAAGTCGGCCTATAGCCAGATTCAATAACGATGCTTACCCTGATAAATGCCCGCCAATATTTCATCGGTCACGCGAACGTAAGTCTGCGTACCGGGCAGCCATGCGTAAATCGGGTCATCGCCCGTCTGGCCGGGGTCAAAGCCTTCGTTCTTCAAGCGGGTTTTCTGGTATTTGAACGTCCCCGTGGTTTCCATCTTCACCTTCACCCGCAGGAACAACGGCACCGCGTACGCCGGCATGCGCTCCCGGGCAAAAGTCAGTAACTCGGCGAAATCCAGGGTCGCGAGGGATTCCGCCGGCGTAATCGCCGCCATGCCGGCACGGCCGTTGGTGTTGCGGATTTCCACGCCATAGGCCACCGCTTCAGAGATGTGCGGATGTTGCAGCAGCAGGTTTTCAACCTCGGTGGTCGAGACGTTTTCGCCCTTCCAGCGATAGGTGTCACCGAGTCGATCAACAAATTGCGCATGACCGAAACCGATGTTGCGCAGCAGATCGCCGGTATTGAAAAAGCGATCACCTTTGGCAAACACATTCTGCAGCACCACTTTCGCGGTTTTCTGTGGATCGGTGTAACCGTCCAGCGGCGCTTTCTCGTCGATCCGCGCCAGCAACAGGCCCTGCTCACCTTTTTCGACCTTGCGCATAAAGCCGTTGTCGCTGCGCAGAGGCTCACCGCTGTCGTGATCGTAAGCCACCAACTCCCAGGCCATCAGCGAAAAACCGATGGTGTTGTCGAAGTTGAGAATATTGGTGAAGCCGATGTTGCCGTCGCTGGCCGCGTACAGCTCACAGATGTGATCCACCGCAAAGCGCGTTTTGAACTCGGCCCAGGCGCCGGGGCGCAAACCGTTGCCGATCATCTTGCGCACCTCGTGACGGTTGTCGTCGGCGCTGGCCGGTTGATCGACCAGATAGCGGCACAACTCGCCGACGTAACCAATGGTGGTGGCGCGATAACGGCGCACGTCGTTCCAGAACTGACTGGCGCTGAATTTACGCCGGATCGCGAAGCCTGAAGCGCCGTTGACCGCCGAGCCCCAGCACACGCAGAGGCCGGTGGCGTGGTACAGCGGCAAGGTGCAATAGACGACGTCGTCGGGGCCCATGTTGAGGGCGATCATGCCGAAGCTGGCGGAGCTGCGCATCCAGCGCCCGTGCTTGAACACCCCGGCCTTAGGCAGCCCGGTGGTGCCGGAGGTGTAGATGTAGAAACACGGGTCGTCGAAGAAGATTTGCTGGCTGCTCGGCGGATTTTCGCTGGAGGCGTCGGCACTGGCGCTGATCAGATTGACGAAACCATCGGGCGCAATGCCCGGATGGCTGTAGGTGTCCTGATCGGCGACAAACCAGGTGCGCGGCGCGGTGATTGCCACTTGCTCGCGTACCGCTGAATAAGCCGAAATCAGCTCTTCGCCAACGACAATCGCCACCGGCGCCACCAGATTAATGCTGTGGATCAGCGTGTCGCGCGTCTGCGAAGTGTTCAGCAGCGCGCTGACCGCGCCGACCTTGGCCAACGCCAAAATCGTCACCAGCAACTCCGGACGGTTCTCGATAAACACCGCGACCACGTCGCCCTTACCGATGCCCTGCCCGCTCAGATAGTGAGCGATACGGTTGGCCCACTGGTTGACTTGTGAGTACGTCAGCGCCACGTCGCCGTGCAATAGCGCCGGGCCGTCGGGGTTGCGTAGGGTTGCTTGTTCGAATGTCCAGCCAAGGCCACAGCTTTGGGTCGGATCCGTGACATTGGCCACCTTCATGCCTTTGACCACCCGCGGGATGGCTTTGGCAATCATCGGCAGTTTGCGGAGCATCATGCTCCAGGTAATCGTGTCGCTTGGCGCGTGACGCATGGAAGCTCCCCGTTCGACCTTGGCGTGCAGGTCGATGTTTTTATTTTTAGGGCTGTGCCTTGAAGCAACCGACGCATTCGAGCGCCGGTCGAGATCGAAAATACGTCAGCGCTTCTCAGGCTGTACACGCGGTTTTTGCAATGTTTTGTATCCGCTGACGTGGCGGGCGCGGAGCTGATCTCCGGGTCAGCATTTGGTTCCGTAGAAATGATCGCGATCCCGCAAAATGCAGGATGCACGATGGCCACTCATGCAGATTGCACGACGCCTTCAAAAATCATAATTTTCAAGCTATTGATTTATAACGATATTTTTTTAATCAAATGCTGGCACAAACTCTGCAACCTCCTCTGCATGCTTGCCATTCAAGTGCATACGGAGCTGAAAGACATGAGCCTGATCCAAGAGAAATTTACCTCCCTGTTCTCCAACTTCGACGTCACCACTGCGCCACGTCCTGATGGCGGGATCCTGCTGACCCTGCGCAGCAGCGACGGCAAAGTGTTCAAACGCGCACTGACTTATCAACAACTGCATGCCGGCGACCAACTGTCGTGGGCGATCAGCGCGATCCGTCGTGACTTGGCTGAACAAGCCAGTGAGCTGCCACAAATCGGCATGCTGCAAAGCCAACAGCGTTTTGCCCTGCCGACGTATCACTCGCTGTAATTTGTAAAACGCTTTAAACAAAACAGGCCGTGGAGCTCTCGCTTCACGGCCTGTTTTTTTGTGCTGATGCAAAACCCTGTGGGAGCGAGCCTGCTCGCGAAGGCTGTGTGTCAGCCACTGAAAAGGTTGGCTGAAAGTACGCTTTCGCGAGCAGGCTCGCTCCCACATTTGGACCGAGTGTGGTTAGAAGTCTTCGGGTTCTATGCCGGTGAAGGTGTCGACGGTGATGTGGTTGCCCAGCTCGCCGCCTTCGCGGGCCAGGCCGCAGGTTTGCAGGCCGGCTGCTTGCGCGGCATCGAGTTCTTCGACGATGTCCGAGAGGAATAAAATTTCCTCGGGCGCGACGCCAATAGCTTGCTGAATGTTGGTGTAAGACTGCGCCTCACGCTTGGGCCCCGACGTGGTGTCGAAATACCCGCTGAACAACGGCGTCAAATCCCCCGCCTCGGAACAACCGAAAATCAGCTTCTGCGCCTGAATCGACCCCGACGAATACACAAACAGTTGATAACCCGCCGCATGCCAGCGTTGCAGCGCTTCAACCGCGTCCGGGTAAACGTGCCCTTTCAACTGCCCGGCGTGATAACCCTGGGCCCAGACCATGCCTTGCAAGGCCTTGAGCGGCGTGGCTTTGCGGTCTTCCTCGATCCAGCTCAGCAGAATTTCAACGACCCGCTCAACATCGGCCTGCGGCGCATTGCTGTCACGGCGCACGGCGTCGAGTTGCTCGGCGACATCGGCACGTTCGGCGTTCTGCCGCACAAAGTCCGGCAGGTGTTTGGCCGCATACGGAAACAGCACGTCGAAGACGAAACTCACCGCGCTGGTGGTGCCTTCGATGTCAGTGACAATGGCTTTGATCGACATCGAATCAATCCTCCAGTCGCGGGAAACGGCCAGCGATGTCTTCGCCGGTGAAGTTGGCAACCCAGCCTTCAGGGTTGTTGAACAGGCGGATCGCGACGAAATGCGGATGCTCGCCCATATCAAACCAGTGCTTGGTGCCGGCCGGTACCGAGATCAGATCGTTCTTCTCGCAGAGTACGGCGTAGACGTAATCGTCGATGTGCAGGGTAAACAGCCCACGGCCGGCGACGAAAAATCGTACTTCGTCTTCGCCATGCCGATGTTCTTCGAGGAACTTGGCGCGCAATTCGGCTTTTTGCGGGTGATCGCTGTTCAGGCTGATCACGTCGACGGTGATGTAACCGCGTTCGGTCATCAGCTCGTCGATCTGCTCTTTATAAGCGCTGATCACTTCTTCCTGGGTAGCGCCGGGCTGGATCTTGGCGGCGGCTTGCCAGCGGTCGAAGCGCACGCCCTGCTCGGCCAGGGTCGAAGCGATGTCTTCAAAGTGGGTCAGCACTTTGTTGGGAATGTCGGGGCTGGAGACGTGATAGACGGACAGGCTGCTCATTGGGGCAATTCCTCGGTATCGGCCTTGCCGTCCGGTTCTTGCAGACCGGTCGGGCACAGCATTTCATCAGGCAAATGGGCTACTTCTGGTGAAGTCAGCCTTGGCGGTTCATGACGCTGCGGGTTTTCAACTCGCATTCAAACAGAAATTCAAAGGCCTCGATCTGGCGCAGCGCGTCGTTCATCTGCGCGCCCCAGGTGTAGAGGCCGTGGCCGCGAATCAGATAGCCGACGCAATCAGGGTGGGCGTCGAGCCAAGGCTGCACCTTGGCGGCGAGGCGCGCAATGTCCTGATCGTTGTCGAAAATCGGCACGCGCACCCGGGATTCGTGGGTCGAAATGCCGCTGAAGGCTTTTTGCAGTTCGTAATCTTCGAACTCGATAAAGTCTTCCGGGGTCAGGCGCGACAACACCGTGGCGTTGACCGAATGGGTGTGCAACACCGCGCCGATCTCTGGGCGCCAGCTATAGAGCTGGGTGTGCAGCAGAGTTTCGGCGGACGGTTTTTTGCCCGGCTCCAGACTGTTGCCGGAAAGGTCGGTGGCGAGCACATCGTCCAGACCCAACTGGCCCTTGTGCTTGCCGGACACAGTCAGCAACGCTTCACTCGGCGACAGACGCGTCGAGTAATTGCTGCTGGTGGCCGGCGACCAGCCGCGACCATAAAGAAAACGCCCGGCGTCGACGATTTGCTGGGCGAGCTGTTCACGCGTAAGGCTCATGGCCTGTCCTCTTGCATACGTGTGGCAATGATAACGGCAGCGGCGAGCGCCGCGAGACTGGCAATACTAAAGGTCAATGTCGCGCCGAGGGCATTCCAGCTGTAACCGGAATACAACGCGCCCATCGCGCCGCCGGTGCCGGCCAGCGCGGCGTACAGCGCTTGGCCCTGCCCTTGCTGGCGCGCGCCGAAGCTACGTTGCACGAAGGCGATGGCAGCGGCGTGAAAACTGCCGAAGGTCGCCGCGTGCAGAACCTGCGCGAACAACAGCACCCAGAGAAACTCGGCGAACGAACCTAGCAGCAACCAGCGCAGCGCCGCCAGCAGAAAACTCACCATCAACACCCGACGCAGAGAAAACCGCGCAAGAATCCGGCTCATCGCCATAAACATCAACACTTCGGCGACCACGCCTACGGCCCAGAGCATGCCGATGGTGCCGCGCGTATAACCAAGCCGTTCAAGGTGCAAGGTCAGAAAGGTGTAATACGGGCCGTGGCTCATCTGCATCAGCGCGACGCAGCCATAAAACGCCAGCACGCCGGGATTGCGCAGTTGTTTGAGGAAACCCTCGCCGGTCGGACGATTGCCTTGCGGCGGTTGTGCGTTCGGCACCCACAAGCTACTGAGGACGATGCCGGCCATGATCAGCACCAGCGCCGCCGGGTAGATGTCGAGGCTCAGCCATTCGAACAGACGACCGAGCACCACCACGGTGATGATGAAACCGATCGAGCCCCACAAACGAATCTGGCTGTAACGCGAGGTTTGCCCCTGCAAATGCGCGAGGGTGATGACTTCGAATTGCGGCAGCACCGCGTGCCAGAAGAATGCGTGCAGCGCCATGACCATCGCCAGCCAGGCGTAGGTCTTGCTGACGAAAATCAGTGAGAACGTCAGCAGCGTACACACGGCGCCGAAGCGCACGATGGCCAGGCGTTTGCCGGTGAAATCGCCGAGCCAGCCCCAGATGTTTGGCGCCACGCAGCGCATCAGCATCGGGATGGCCACCAGTTCACCGATCCGCGCCGGACTGAAACCGAGGTGATCGAAGTACAGCGCCAGAAACGGCGCTGTCGAACCAAGCAAGGCGAAATAGAACAGATAGAAACTGGACAGCCGCCAGTAAGGGAGCGCCGCCACGCCAGTTATGCCGCGACGGCTTTAGAGCCTGCCATCAAAGCTGACCCAGCACCGGCGTGCTCACGCGCACATCGGCGTTCTGGCCACGGTGACGCAGCAGATGATCCATCAACACGATGGCCATCATCGCTTCGGCAATCGGCGTGGCGCGGATGCCGACGCACGGGTCGTGACGGCCCTTGGTGATGACGTCGACCGGGTTGCCGTGGATGTCGATCGAACGGCCCGGGGTGGTGATGCTCGACGTCGGTTTCAAGGCCAGATGCGCAACGATCGGCTGACCGGAAGAAATACCACCGAGAATGCCGCCGGCATTATTGCTGAGGAAACCTTGCGGGGTCATTTCATCACGGTGCTCGGTGCCGCGCTGGGCGACCGAAGCGAAACCGGCGCCGATTTCCACGCCTTTCACCGCGTTGATGCTCATCAGCGCGTGCGCCAGTTCGGCGTCGAGACGGTCGAAAATCGGCTCGCCCAGACCCGGCATCACACCTTCAGCAACAACGGTGATCTTCGCCCCGACCGAGTCCTGGTCGCGACGCAATTGATCCATGTAGGCCTCAAGCTCCGGAACCTTGTCCGGATCCGGGCTGAAGAAGGCGTTCTCTTCCACCGAATCCCAGGTCTTGAACGGGATTTCGATCGGGCCGAGCTGGCTCATGTAGCCACGGATGACGATGCCTTGGCTGGCCAGGTATTTCTTGGCAATCGCACCGGCCGCCACGCGCATTGCGGTTTCGCGCGCCGAGCTGCGGCCGCCGCCACGGTAGTCGCGCTCGCCGTATTTGTGGTGGTAGGTGTAGTCGGCGTGGGCCGGGCGGAACAGATCCTTGATCGCCGAGTAGTCCTTGGACTTCTGGTCGGTGTTGCGGATCAGCAGGCCGATCGAGCAACCGGTGGTGCGCCCCTCGAACACGCCGGAAAGGATTTCGACTTCGTCGGCTTCCTGACGCTGGGTGGTGTGGCGACTGGTGCCGGGCTTGCGGCGATCGAGGTCGCGCTGCAGGTCTTCGAGGGAGATCTCCAGGCCCGGCGGGCAGCCGTCGACAATGGCGACCAACGCCGGACCATGGCTTTCGCCAGCGGTGGTGACAGTGAACAACTTGCCGTAGGTATTGCCGGACATGCAGGACGCTCCGTGAAATCAAACCCAAATTCGTGATGCGCGCCAGTATACGCAGGCTAACCGAGTAGTTCATCCTCGAACCTTAGCGGTGTTGGCGAGTCCAACCGGCACCTTGACCAATGATGGCGTGATGATGCTGCGAGTTTTGCTCTTGAGTCTTACCTTGTTTACGGGCTTTGCCCAAGCGACGGTCTTACAACGCCCGGTCACTCTGGATACCGGCAGCGGCGAACTTTTCGGCTCGCTGTTGCTGCCAAAGTCCGACAAGGCTGTGCCGGTTGTCCTGATCATTTCCGGCTCCGGCCCTACAGACCGCGACGGAAACAACCCCGACGGCGGGCGCAACGACAGCCTTAAACGGCTGGCGTGGGTGCTGGCCAAACACAACATCGCCAGCGTGCGTTACGACAAACGTGGAGTGGCCGCGAGCCTGCCGGCGACGCCCGACGAGCGCAATTTGTCGATCGAATCTTATGCCGCCGATGCCGTGGCGTGGGGACAGAAGCTCAAGGCTGATCCGCGCTTCGGCCCGCTGATTCTGCTCGGTCACAGTGAAGGCGCGTTGATCGCCAGTCTCGCCGCGCCGAAAGTCGATGCGGCGGCGGTGATTTCTCTGTCGGGGAGTGCCCGACCGGTCGATCAAGTGATTCGTGAACAACTGGCACGCAGCCTGCCGCCGGCGTTGATGCTGCGCAGTAACGAACTGCTCGACAGCCTCAAGGCCGGTCGCACCGATGACAACGTGCCGCAGCCGTTGCAGGTTATCTTCCGCCCGAGCGTGCAGCCCTATCTGATCTCGCTGTTCCGTCAGGATCCGGCGCAAGACTTCGCGCAATTGAAAATGCCGGCGCTGATCATTCAGGGCACGAACGATATTCAAGTTAGCGTTGATGACGCCAAGCTGCTCAAGGCTGCCAAACCGGATGCCGAACTGGTGGTGATCGAGGGCATGAACCACGTGTTGCGCATTGTGCATAACGACATGAAGCGGCAATTGGCCTCCTACAAGGATCCAAACTTGCCACTCGCGGCCGAGTTAGGCGCGACAATCCTCAGTTTTATTGACGGACTTCGCACCCGTTAAACGCTTTTGCCCTCCAGTACCGCAAAAAACGGCCGATAAGCCTTTGTCGCCAGCGCAACGGCTGGCGACAAGCAGGGCTTGGACAGGATCTCGCCGTTATGACTGATACCCAGACTTCACCCGACACCGCCGCTGAAAAAGACGCACCGCCAGCGGCCGAGCTGCCGTGGGCGGACGTCCACGTCGAGCACCACAAGATGCTCCGCCTGGCCCCGCTGCAGACCGACCGCAACACCGGCGGGCGGCCACTGCGCTTTGTCGAATTCGGTTACGCCGAGCGCAACAGCAAAGAAACCAGCCTGATGCGCATGGCGATCAAACTGCCGGGCCAGCGGGTGCGCAAAGAGCAGAACCAACTGGATGTGTGGGTTGATCACGCGACCAAGCGTGTGCATTTCGGCCCGGACAGCGGTTTGCAGATCGAACCGTTGAACCGTGGCATCGGCCGCTATATGGCCGCGCAAGGCATCAATTGGGCGAAGAAGCGCTGGCCGACCTACACCGTCGACGGCATGGATTTGAACAACAAGGACGCGCTGAACGAAGACACGCGCCTGCGTCGCGATCATTTCCTGCGCGTGCACGGCTTTGATGTGGTCTACGCCGATGCCCAGCATCTGAAGGGCAGCGTCAAGGAAGTGCAGGTCGGCGATTTGATTGGCGACTGGAACAGCGAAAAGCTGCAAATCGTCGAGATTCTTGAAGCGGCGCAGATGCTCCAGCAGGCTGAGCAGAATCTCGCTGAGCAGGAAGTGAAGCTGAAGAAGCAGGAAGAGAAAGTCGGCAAGTTCAAGCGTGAAGACGCCGGGTTGCGCTTTACGATTACTTGTCTGGTGGCGTTTGCGGTGTTTCAGGCGGGGTTGTTGATCTGGATTGCGACGCACCGGTAGATCAAAAGATCGCAGCCTGCGGCAGCTCCTACACTGGGATCGGTGTACACCCTGTTTGATCGTTCCCACGCTCCGCGTGGGAATGCAGCCCGGGACGCTCCGCGTTCCAAAAGCGGACGCAGAGCGTCCATTGAGACGTTCCCACGCAGAGCGTGGGAACGATCGGTCTCGATTAGACGCGGGAGGCGAACAGGGCCTGGTGGTTGCGGCATTGTTCTGCGGTCAGCATGAACACGCCATGCCCGCCGCGCTGGAAGTCCAGCCAGGCGAAATCGACTTCAGGGTACAACGCGTCCACGTGCACCTGGCTGTTGCCCACTTCCACGATCAGCAAGCCCTTCTCGGTCAGGTGATCCGCCGCTTCAGCCAGCATCCGCCGAACCAGATTCAAACCATCATCACCGCAGGCCAGACCTAGCTCAGGCTCATGCTGATACTCATCCGGCATGTCGGCGAAATCTTCCGCATCGACATAAGGCGGGTTCGACACGATCAGGTCGAAGCGCTGACCCGGCAAACCATCAAAACCATCGCCCTGCACCGTGTACACGCGCTCATCGACGCCGTGGCGCTCGATGTTCTGATTGGCCACTTCCAGCGCTTCGAACGACAGATCGGCCAGCACCACTTCGGCGTTCTGGAACTCGTAGGCGCAGGCAATGCCGATGCAACCGGAGCCGGTGCACAGGTCGAGAATGCGCGCAGGCTCGGTGCCGATCCACGGCGCGAAGCGGTTTTCGATCAGTTCGCCAATCGGCGAACGCGGAATCAACACACGCTCGTCGACAATGAACGACATGCCGCAGAACCACGCTTCACCCAACAGGTACGCGGTCGGAATGCGTTCTTCGATGCGGCGCTTGAGCAGGCGTTGCAGGTTGACCAGTTCGTCGTCCTCCAGCGCGCAATCAAGGTAGCTGTCGGCGATTTCCCACGGCAGGTGCAAGGCACCGAGTACCAATTGGCGGGCTTCGTCCCACGCATTGTCGGTGCCATGGCCGAAAAACAGATCCTCCCCATGGAAGCGGCTGACGGCCCAACGGATGTGGTCGCGCAGGGTACGAAGTCGGGAAGTGATCACGGGGCAGAACTCCAGAAAAAACGACTGGCGATTCTACCAGCCAAAACGCCTAACGACGACGCAGGAAAAACTTCGAGCGACGGTAGGAGTTTTCTTTTTTTTGCATCAGCCATTGAACAGAACGTGTAACGTGACGGGGCTGCAGGCCACAATCGACGGTGCCTACGATGGTAGCGATTCACAGAATCGCTCAGCCAGAGGACAATGCCGCAAAAGCCCCACCCCAAGGAGCCCCAGAATGTCCGTTCCAAAAACGATGTTTCAACTCAGCGGTCGCGGTTACGCAGCGGCCACTCTGAGCCATGCCACCGTGGTCATCATCGATGCCCAGAAGGAATACCTCAGTGGCCCGCTGGCCCTGAGCGGCATGGACGCGGCCGTCGCGAACATCAAACAAGTGGTTGCCGCAGCCCGTGCAGCCGGTCGGCCGATCGTGCACGTGCGTCACCTCGGCACCGTTGGTGGTCTGTTCGACCCGCAAGGCGAGCGCGGTGAGTTCATCCCGGGCCTCGAACCGCAGGGCGACGAAACCATCATCGGCAAACTGCTGCCGAGCGCGTTCCACGGCACCGAGTTGCTCGATCGTCTGCAAAACCTTGGTTCGCTGGATCTGATCGTTTGCGGTTTCATGAGCCACTCCAGCGTCAGCACCACGGTGCGCGCCGCGAAGAATCTGGGTTTCCGCTGCACTTTGGTTGAAGACGCCTGCGCCACCCGTGACCTGCCGTTCAAGGGCCGTGTGCTCAGCGCTGAACTGGTACAAGAAGCCGAAATGGCGATCATGGCCGACAACTTCGCCACCCTCGCCTTGACTCAGGATCTGATCTGATTCGAGCTCAGATGAGCGGCGCGCATGGCCGCTCATCCGCAAAACCCTCTCATTTGCCGCAATTGCCTTAGCCTCAGGAACAACATCGTCAACTCCCGGTCGAAGGGCCGATACCATTGAGGAAGGTCGGAATGAAGTTATCCGATGGATTTGACGCTCGCCGCTTGCGGCCCAAAGGCCAAAGTAACTGGCGTTTTCGATTCGGCGCTGCGATCGCCGCCATTCTGGCGACGTTCGGGGTGCTGCTGGCGATGGCCGGTGCCGCCAGCCTGCTGGGGCGCCCGCCGGCGCTCGGTGATTTGAATGCCACGCCGATGGGTTCGGCAATCATTCTGGCGGTCGGTTTGCTGTTTCTGTATTTCGGTGTCGCCCTGTGGCGCCGCTGCCGCCGTCGCGCACGGCAATCGCGGGAACTGAACATGTCCCCGCACCTGATGAAAAAACACGATTGAACAATGGCCTGGCTTTTTGCCGGGCCGTTTTGTTTCGACTTGGGTAAACTGGCCGCCCTTCGCGGAGGCTGACATGCAAGACGACGATTTTTCCCTGTTCAAAAACGAGCTGCGCGGCGTCAAGCCGATCAAGCACGACCGCGCCGACACCGGCAAGCCCAAGACTGATCGCGCGCAAATCGCCAAGCTGCGCCAGTCCGCCACCGTGCGCACCGACGCCAACACCGTTGATGGTCTGTCCGACCAATTCGTGATCGATGTCGGCCCGGAAGACGAGCTGATGTGGTCGCGCGACGGCGTGCAGGAAAGTCAGATGCGCAAGCTCAAGGTCGGTCAGATTCCGTTCGAAGGCAGCCTCGATCTGCATGGCATGAGCGTCGAAAAGGCTCGCGAAACCCTTTGGGCGTTTCTTGCCGAAGCGACCAAATTTGAAATCCGCTGCGTGCGTGTGACTCACGGTAAAGCCGTGCGACTGGACGGCAAGCGACCGATGATTAAAAGCCACGTCAACACCTGGCTGCGTCAGCATGCACAGGTGCTGGGGTTCTGCTCGTGTCAGGCCAAACATGGCGGCGCGGGTGCGGTGTACGTGATGCTCAAACGCACGATGATGGAAGGTCGCGACGAATAATCCCGTTACACCGAACTTGCAGGGTCGTGTCCGCCACCGTACCCTTGCCCTTTGCGAAAATCCCCCACAGGTAGTTTCATGTCCCTGGAACAGAATTACACCGCGATTCTCGGCCAACTGGGCGAGGACGTCTCCCGCGAGGGCCTGCTCGACACGCCGAAGCGTGCCGCCAAAGCCATGCAGTACCTCTGCCGCGGTTATGAACAAACGCTTGAAGAGGTCACCAATGGTGCCCTGTTCAGCTCCGACAACAGCGAAATGGTGCTGGTCAAGGACATCGAGCTGTACTCGTTGTGCGAACACCACATGCTGCCGTTCATCGGCAAGGCGCACGTTGCGTACATCCCGAGCGGCAAAGTGCTGGGCCTGTCGAAGGTTGCGCGCATCGTCGACATGTACGCGCGTCGTCTGCAGATTCAGGAAAACCTCAGCCGCCAGATCGCCGATGCCATCATGCAAGTGACCGGCGCACTGGGCGTTGCCGTAGTGATCGAGGCCAAGCACATGTGCATGATGATGCGCGGTGTCGAGAAGCAGAATTCGTCGATGATCACTTCGGTGATGCTCGGTGAGTTCCGTGAGAACGCTGCCACCCGCAGCGAGTTTCTCAGCCTGATCAAGTAACGCGCCGCACGAAAAAAACCGGCATTCATCGCCGGTTTTTTTTCGCCCGTGAAAAATCGGGTAAGCTGCGCGCCTTTCTCAATCTGCACCGTGAGGCTTTCAACGTGTTCGTCAAAGCGCTTCGTGTCGGCCTCGGCCAACTGGTTATCTTCATCGACTTCCTCACCCGTCCGGGCAAGAAAAAGCGCCCCGCCGCTGCTCAGGCTCAAGTGGACGCTGCCGGGAAAGATCTCACCCTGTATCAGTTTCACGCCTGCCCGTTCTGCGTGAAAACCCGCCGTACGTTGCGTCGTCTGAATGTGCCGGTGGCGCTGAAGGATGCGAAGAATAATGAGCAGGATCGCCAGGCGCTGCTGGAACAGGGCGGCCGGATCAAGGTGCCTTGCCTGCGCATTGAAGAGAATGGGCAGACGACGTGGATGTATGAGTCGAAGGTGATTATTGATTATCTGGATAAGCGATTTGCTGCGGTCTGATATTTCTATGTTGGGCTGATGACCCTATCGCGAGCAGGCTCACTCCTATAGGGGAACGCATTCCAATTGTAGGAGTGAGCC
>NZ_JASCPK010000069.1:0-29937 GCF_029959385.1 Pseudomonas sp. PS01303 | reverse complement strand
GGCGGCGTATCAGTCGACGCATGAATTGACTGATCCACCGCCTTCGCGAGCAAGCTCGGCTCCTACAAATACGAGGGTACCGTTGAGCGGAGTGTGTCTTGACAGTGGAATATTACCAGCATCATATTGGCGCCATATTTCAACCGTAATCTTACTGAATCGGATCGGGAGCATTGCCATGCACTACAAGGTTTTTGGCCGTAAAACCGGCTTGCGCGTTTCGGAACTGGCGCTGGGCGCCGGCAACTTCGGCACCGGTTGGGGGCATGGCGCAGAGCGCGACGAAGCCAAACGCATTTTCGACGGTTACCTCGAGGCCGGCGGCAATTTCATCGACACCGCCAATGGTTATCAGGGTGGGCAATCGGAGTCGATGCTCAGTGAGTTCATCGCCCCGGAACGCGATCGACTGGTCATCGCCACCAAATACAGCATGGGCACCACGCCGGCGGCCGGTATTTCCCACACCGGCAACAGCCGCAAAAACATGGTGCGTGCCGTCGAAGAAAGCCTTAAGCGCTTGAAGACCGATCACATCGATCTGTTCTGGGCGCACATCAGCGATGGCGTCACGCCGATGGAGGAGATCCTGCGCGGCTTCGACGACCTGGTGCGCGCCGGCAAGATTCACTACGCCGGTTTGTCGAACTTCCCGGCCTGGCGCATCGCTCGCGCCGACGTGCTGGCAGAGGTGCGCGGGTTCGCGCCGATTGCTGCGATTCAAGTCGAGTACAGCCTCGCCGAACGCACCGCCGAACGGGAATTACTGCCGATGGCCGAAGCCCTCGGACTGGCCGCAACTCTCTGGTCGCCATTGGGCGGCGGCTTCCTCACCGGCAAGTATCGCGGCAACGATGACAACAACCGCGCGGCCAAACTCGGCATGCTGGTGCATGCGGAAAAAAGCGCGCGGGAAACGGCTTTGCTCGACACCTTGCTTGCGGTTGCCAGTGAGGTCGGCGTTAGCCCCACTCACGTCGCGATTGCCTGGCTGCGCGAAAAAGCCAAGCGCTCGACCACGGCGCTGATCCCGATTCTGGGTTCGCGTACCCGTGAACAACTGGATGCGACGTTGGGTGCGCTTGCGGTGCAACTGAGCGATGAACAACTGGCGCGGCTGGAGGGTGTGAGTAGCGTGCCGGCGGGCGTGCCGTTCGAGACGATTGCCAGTTCAGCACCCCGCTACACCGGGCCGGAGACGCTGGATCGGCCAATCATTCCAGTGGCCTGACACCCGCAACGCGACACACCCTTGTAGGAGCAGAGCTTGCTCGCGAAGGCGGTGGTTCAGTCAACTCATGCATCGACTGATATGCCGCTTTCGCGAGCAAGCTCTGCTCCCACACAGGCAATTGCGGTTATAGGTCGACTTTGTGCTTCGCGGCGTAGAGGCAAAGCATTTCCATGGCCAATGTGGCGGCGGCCAGTGAAGTGACTTCGGCGTGGTCGTAGGCCGGGGCCACTTCGACGACGTCCATGCCCACCAGATTGATCCCGCGCAAACCGCCAAGAATCTCCAGCGCCTGCACCGTGCTCAAACCGCCGCACACCGGCGTACCTGTGCCAGGCGCAAATGCCGGGTCGAGGCAGTCGATATCGAACGTCAAATACACCGGGTTATCGCCCACCCTTGCGCGGATCGCTTCGACAATCGCCTCGCAACCGCGCCGATGCACTTGCCGCGCATCAAGCACTTGAAAACCCAGAGTGTCGTCGTTGGTGGTACGCAAACCGATCTGCACCGAACGCGCCGGGTCCACCAGACCTTCCTTCGCGGCGTGCCAGAACATGGTGCCGTGATCGACGCGTTTGCCCTCCTCGTCCGGCCAGGTGTCGCTGTGCGCATCGAAGTGGATCAGCGACAGCGTGCCGTGCTTACGCGCATGGGCTTTAAGCAGCGGATAGCTGACGAAGTGGTCGCCGCCGAAGGTCAGCATGGCCGCGCCGGATTCGAGAATATGCTCAGCATGCGCTTCGATGCTTTCCGGGATGCTGTGCGGCGAGCCGTAATCGAAATCGCAGTCACCGTAATCGACCACTGCCAGATGATCGAACGGGTCGAACGTCCATGGCCAGTGGCGTTCCCAGGCAATTCCGGTCGACGCCGCACGAATCCCGCGCGGCCCGAAACGTGCGCCCGGGCGGTTGCTGGTGGCGGTGTCGAACGGCACACCGCTGACCGCCACATCAACACCGCGCAGGTCACGGCTGTAACGCCGGCGCATAAAACTGGTGATACCGGCGTAAGTGCTTTCGGCAGAGGTGCCATACAGGCTGTCGCGCGTCAGGGCTTGGTCGTTGAGCATCGGCACGTCCATTGGGGTGCTCCTTATTTTTTTGTCGTTACTGGTGGCTACGGAAAGTGGTCCACAGACGCGTGCGCTGACGCATGTCTTTGAGGCTCATGCTGCGGTCGGCGTAAAGCAGCTCGCGCACATTGGCCGGCGGATAGATGTCCGGATCGTTGCGCACCGCTTCATCCACCAGCGGCGTCGCAGCCTGGTTGGCGGTGGCAAAAAACAGCGTGTTGGTCAGCTCGGCGACCGAGTCAGGCCGCAGCATGAATTCGATGAACGCCCGCGCAGCTTCAGGGTGTGGCGCGTCCTTGGGGATGGCCAGGTTGTCTTGCCAGATCAACGTGCCCTCCTTGGGAATGCGGTAAGCGACTTCGAACGGCTTGTTGGCCTTGTGCGCCTGATCCGCCGCCATGCTCGCGTCACCGTTGTAGGTCAGCGCGAGACAGACCGTGCCGTTGGCCAGATCGCTGATCTGCCGACCCGTGGCGACATACAGCACCGACGGTTGCAGTTTTTGCAGCAGCGCTTCGGCGGCGGCCAGATCAGTTTTGTCGGTGCTGTACGGATCTTTGCCAAGGTAGTGCAGCGCGAGGCCGATGACTTCCTGCGGCGAATCAAGAATCGCGATGCCGCAGTCTTTGAGCTTGGCGGCGTACTCCGGTTTGAACAGTAGATCGAGGCTATTCAGCGGCACGTCCGGCAAGCGTTTTTTCACTGCTTCGACGTTCATGCCCAACCCCAGCGTGCCCCAGGTGTACGGCACGGCGTAACGATTGCCGGGGTCGACGGCCGCCAGTTTCGTCAACAAATCCGCATCGAGGTTGGCGTATCCCTTGAGCCCTTCGTGAGGAATTTCCTTCAGCGCCCCCGCGGCCAATCCACGGGCCAGCACGCTGGACGACGGCACCACCACGTCATAACCGCTGCCACCGGTGAGCAGTTTGGTCTCGAGCACTTCGGAGGTATCGAACGTGTCGTAACGCACGTGAATACCAGTTTCCTGCTCGAAGCGTTGCAGCGTCTGCGGCGGCACGTAATCGGCCCAACTGTAGAGGTTGAGCGTCTTGTCCTCGGCTTGAGCCATGCTGACAACGGTAAACAGCAACGCGGGGAAACACAGCTTGAACATGGGAGCCATGACGCACACCTGACCGAGGGAAGTGGTTGCAGCGTGCGCCGTCGGATACATTAGAAAAATACCTGAATAGTTATCCTGACTTTATTGCGGAGTAATGTGATGCTCGGTCAGCTCCACGATGTCGATTTGCAGCTGTTGCGCCTGTTTGTCAGCGTGGTCGAGTGCGGCGGTTTCAGTGCGGCGCAGGGTGAGTTGGGCCTCAGCCAGTCGAGCATCAGCCAGCAAATGGCCAAGCTCGAAACCCGCCTCGGCTATCGTCTGTGCAGCCGTGGCAAGGGTGGTTTCGGCGTGACGCCCAAGGGCGAGCAACTGCTGATCGCCGCGCGCACGCTGTTTGAATCCATTGAAACCTTTCGCCATCAATCCAACGGCGTCGCCGGACGTTTGATTGGTGAAGTGCGGCTGGGCATTTCTGAAGCGGTCGATCAATCGGTACTGCAACGGGTGGCCGAGGCGATTCGGCGCTTTCGCGAGCGTGATGAATCGGTGCGCATCGAAGTGATCAGTGCGATGCCCGGCGAGATGGAGCGCTTGTTGTTGCGGCAGCGGCTGGATCTGGCGATCGGTTATTTTTCGCAGGTGCAAAGTGCGTTCGACTATCACGAGTTGTTCAGCGAAACCCAGCATTTGTACTGCGCGGCGGGGCATCCGCTGTTCACCGATGATGCGCCCAGCGATGCGGCGCTGGCGGCGTGCGACCGCGTCGATCATCCATACCGGTTTCTGCGCAGTGACGAGCCGTTTCAGGGCAAGGTGTGTTCGGCCAGATCGGAGCAGGTTGAGGGCACGCTGGCATTTATTTTGTCGGGCAAGCATGTGGGGTATTTGCCGGATCACTATGCGCGGGGTTTGCAGGACAAGGGTTTATTGCGACCGGTGCGTGAAGGTGAGTTGAGTTTCGATGTGGCCTTTCACCTGGCTCGGCACCGGGCGCAGGTACCGGGGGATGCGCAGAAAGCCTTCGAAGAAGACTTGCTCACTGCTTTCACCTAAGCCAACGCAATACCTGTGGCGAGGGGATTTATCTGTGGCGAGGGGATTTATCCCCGATGGACTGCGCAGCAGTCCCCTGCATTTCAACTGGCAAAAAAAGCGAGGGCCGCTGCGCGCCCCATCGGGGATAAATCCCCTCGCCACAGTTGAATCCTGTCACCTCAAGATAAATGTCAGGTTCAAAGTTATATGCAAAAGCCGCCACGCCCAATAAAACCTGACCTTTCAGGCAATTTTTGCTCGTTGCCCTCGCCGCGCTCTTGCGGCATCCTGCGCCTCCATTTTCTGACCCGGCCCCGCCTCGCGGCGCATAAATCACCATGACCGCCTCTGAAAAAGCCCCGCGCAACAACGACTTGATCTACGGTCTCAACGACCGTCCGCACCTCACCGCCACCGTGTTCGCCGCGCTGCAACACGTGCTGGCGAGCTTCGTCGGCATCATCACGCCGACGCTGATCATGGGCGGCGCCCTCGGTCTGCAAAGCGAAATTCCCTACCTGATCAGCATGGCGCTGTTCGTCTCCGGCCTCGGCACGTTTGTCCAGGCCAAGCGTTTCGGCCCGGTCGGTTCCGGATTGCTGTGTCTGCAAGGCACCAGTTTCTCGTTTATCAGCGTGATTCTCAGTGCCGGTTTCATGGTCAAGGCGCGCGGTGGTGGCACCGATGAAATCCTCTCGACGATCTTCGGCGTGTGCTTCTTCGCCGCGTTCATCGAGGTCGCGCTCAGCCAATTCATTGGCAAATTGCGCATGCTGATCACCCCGGTGGTCACCGGCACCATCATCACCTTGATGGGCCTGTCGTTGATCAAAGTGGCGATGACCGACATTGCCGGCGGTTTCGGCGCGGCGGACTTGGGCGCGTCCAGCCACCTGTTTCTGGCCGCACTGGTGATCGGCACCATCGTCGTGTTGAACCGCGTTGACGTGCCGTTCCTGCGCCTCGGTGCGATCGTTATCGGCCTGACCCTCGGTTACTTCGTTGCATGGCTGATGGGCACCGTCGACTTCGCTTCGATGCCAGAAGTGCCGCTGGTCAGCGTGCCGGTGCCGTTCAAGTACGGTTTCAATTTCGACTGGGTCGCGTTCGTGCCGATCGCGGTGATTTTCCTGGTGTCGCCGCTCGAAGCTGCAGGCGACTTGACCGCCAACTCGATGATCTCGCGCCAACCGGTCAAAGGCCCGTTGTACATCCGCCGGATCAAGTCCGGCCTGCTCGCTGATGGCCTCAACTCGGCCATGGCGGCGGTGTTCAACAGCATGCCGATGGTGACCTTCGCGCAGAACAACGGCGTGATCCAGCTCACCGGCGTCGCCAGCCGCTATGTCGCCTTCTTCATCGCCGGTCTGCTGGTGCTGCTCGGGCTGTTCCCGATGATCGGCGCGGTGCTGCAATTGATGCCAAAACCGGTGCTCGGCGGCGCTGAGCTGGTGATGTTCGGCACCGTCGCGGTGGCCGGGATCAAGATCCTCGCCGAAGCCGGCCTGCACCGTCGCAACATGCTCATCGTGGCGATTTCCCTTGGCATGGGCCTGGGCATCGCCGCTGTGCCGGAGGTGCTGCGTGAGCTGCCGCAAGCGCTGCGCAACATCTTCGAATCGCCAATCACCGTCGGTGCGTTGTGCGCTATCGTGCTGAACGTCTTCCTGCCGGAAGAATTCATCGAGCTGGAAGAAGACGATTTCGACCCGGAAGCTTCTATTCTTCAGGTCATGGAAAACCCGGACATGCCATCCAAAGCTGAACCTGGCCAACCGGCGGCTGTCGCACAGTTGAACCGCTGACGTCCGGCCTTTAACAGAAAGGGCTGCACCGGCAACGGTTCAGCCCTTTTTTGTTGAGAGACCGTTTATGCGCCGCGTCCACGCCCTCATTCTGTCGTTACTGTTGCTGTCCCTCAGTGCCTGCGCGCTGTTTCCCAACCGAGATCCGGTGAACATCAACGTGGTCGGCCTCGAACCGTTGCCGAGCCAAGATCTGGAAGTGCGCTTCGCGATCAAGATCCGCGTGCAGAACCCCAACGAAACCGCCATCGACTACAACGGCATCGCCCTCGATCTGGAAGTCAACGGCCATTCACTGGCCTCGGGCGTGAGCGATCAGAGCGGCTCGATTCCGCGCTTTTCCGAAACCATCGTCAGCGTGCCGGTGAGCATTTCCGCGTTCTCGGTACTGCGCCAAACCCTCGGCCTCAGCCAGACGCAAACCCTCGACAATCTGCCGTACGTGCTGCGCGGCAAACTCGCCGGCGGCTTGTTCGGCACCATGCGTTTTGTCGACAGCGGCAAGCTGAGTTTGCCGAAAGCCACTGCCGCGACCTGGTAAAGATGGGTTAGCCTTGGGCGTTCATTGGAAATGCTCAAGGAGGCGGCACGACTATGGAAGAGATACCGACGTTGTACACCGAACGGCTGATCCTGCGCCCGCTGGAACTGGCCGACGCTGATGCCGTGCAGCAGCAATTTGCGCACTGGGAAGTGGTGCGTTACCTGAACGCCCTCGTCCCTTGGCCCTACCCCGCCGACGGCGCCCTCACCTACCTGCGCGACATTGCATTGCCGGCGATGGCCGCTGGCAAGGAGTGGCATTGGTCGCTGCGGCTGAAGTCGGCACCTGAACAATTGATCGGCAACATCAGCCTGATGGATGAGCAGGACAACAACCGTGGACTCTGGCTCGCGCCGGCATGGCACGGTCAAGGCCTGATGACCGAAGCCTGCGCCGCCGTCACCGATTATTGGTTCGAAACCCTTGATCGCCCGATCCTGCGGGTGCCGAAAGCGGCGCCTAATATCGCCTCGCGCCGGCTCTCCGAACGCAGCGGCATGCGCCTGATTGGCAGCGATGAAGGTAACTTCGTCAGCGGCCGCTGGCCTCGGGATCTTTGGGAAATCAGCCGCGAAGAATGGCTGAGTCAACGCTGAGGAGCTCCCCATGCTTATTGTGTTCAGCGGTTTGCCCGGCACCGGCAAAACGACCCTCGCCAAATCTGTCGCGACGCGGTTAAAAGCCACGTACCTGAGGATTGATACGATTGAACAAGCTATCCGTAACGCCGATGTTCTCGCAGGCGATGTCGGCAGCAGTGGTTATTTTGTTGCGCTTGAACTGGCGCTGGGCAATCTTCGACCGGGTCACACTGTCATCGTCGACTGCGTCAATCCTGTGGCTGAAAGCAGACAAGCGTGGGCCGATGTTGCCGCCTGTGCTGACGCTGCGCTGCTGAATATCGAAGTGATCTGCTCAGACCCGCAAGAGCACCGTCGGCGCGTTGAACAGCGGCAGTCAGATGTTCCGGGGTTGATCCCACCCTCGTGGCAATCGGTGCTTGATCATGACTATGAACCCTGGTCGCCAGCACCGCTCACGGTTGATACGGCGCAACTGAGCATCGATCAAGCCGTCGAACTCATCTTGCTCAACGGGGCTGTGCAAGGTGTGTCTCCCGATTAGCGAAGTTCGTGCAGACGTGTGGTATTAATTCATAAATTTCCAGCAAGGCTGCTTGTTCATGAATCACCGCAATGTGCGCATCGTCGCCCAGCATCTGCTCTCGGACAACTGGTACATCCTGAAGAAGATCGATTTCGAACTGCAACGCCGTGACGGCAGCTGGCAGGCGCTCACCCGCGAGGTCTACGATCGCGGCAATGGCGCCACGATCGGTCTCTATAATTTGGCTAAGCGCACCGTCATTCTCATCCGCCAGTTCCGCATCCCGACGTTCGTCAATGGCCATGACGGCTACCTGATCGAAACCGCTGCCGGTTTGCTGGATGACGCCAGCCCTGAAGAGCGCGTGCGCCTTGAGGCCGAAGAAGAAACCGGCTATCGCGTGCAATCGGTGCGCAAGGTCTACGAAGCGTTCATGAGCCCCGGCTCGGTGACTGAACGCCTGCATTTTTTTGTCGGTGAGTATCAGCCGCAGGATCGCATCAGCGATGGCGGTGGTCTGGCCGAGGAAGGCGAAGACATCGAGGTACTGGAGTTGCCGTTTGCCGAAGCACTGGCGATGGTTGATGACGGGCGGATCATGGATGGCAAGACCATCATGCTTTTGCAGTACCTCAAGCAAGTGATGCCGACGTCGCTGGCACGGACGATTGTGGTGTGTGGTTCAGATGATCGGGTAGCGCTGGCCACTGGTAGCGAGTTGCTGCAGGCCGGGCATTTTCCGTTGGTGGCGTCGACAGGGTTCGGTGGCGAGGTTTATCGCGACTATGCGAAGACGCTGTTGCAGCGCTGCGATGGGGTTTTGCTTTTTGGTGCTACCTCCGGGAGCTCCGATCTGATCGAAGAACTGGCTGTGCAACTGGTGCTGCCGATTTATCGCGCCCTCGACGAGATACCGGTTGCTAAACAGTAGGTTTGTGGTGGCGCGGCTGGCCCCTTCACCCTCAAAACATCTGAAAACGCTCCACTCAAGGAAGACACCTTTGAAAAAAGCTCTGGGCACCCTGCTGAGTAACCGTATTAATGGCCCAACCCTTTAACGAAACGCGCAGCAGTGCCTGGTCGGTGTTTGTAATCTTCTTGCGCCTCGGCTTGACCTCATTCGGGGGCCCCATCGCGCATTTGGGTTACTTCCACCATGAGTTCGTCACAAAACGACACTGGCTGAGCGAACGCAGTTATGCCGATCTGGTAGCGCTCTGCCAGTTTCTGCCAGGACCGGCCAGCAGTCAGGTGGGCATCGCGTTGGGCATGTCCCGCGCTGGCTATCGCGGAGCGCTGGCGGCGTGGGCCGGCTTCACGTTGCCATCGGCCGTTCTTCTGATTGTGTTCGCCTTGGGTGTTTCCCGTTATGCCGACGCGCTTGGGCCCGGCGCCCTTCACGGCCTCAAAGTGGTCGCTGTCGCGGTCGTTGCCCAAGCGGTCTGGGGCATGGCGAAAAACCTCTGTACTGATCTCACGCGCATCGCTCTCATGGTTATTGCTGCGTGTGGCGCCCTGCTTGAACCGTCTGCGTGGGGACAGGTCAGCGTGATCGTCATTGCCGGACTTGCCGGTGTGTTGCTGTGCAAACCCGGGCCAAGCGATGCGCACGATTCACTGCCAATTCCGATCAGCCGCAAGTCCGGCGCAATCTGGCTGTCGCTATTTTTTGCACTGCTGCTGGGCCTGCCACTGTTAGCCGGACTGACCGCTGACAGAAGCGTGGCAATGATCGACGCCTTCTACCGTACCGGCTCTCTGGTATTCGGCGGCGGGCACGTGGTTTTGCCGCTGCTGCAAGCCGAGGTGGTGCCGCCCGGCTGGGTCAGTAATGAAACCTTTCTTGCCGGTTATGGTGCTGCTCAGGCGGTTCCCGGCCCATTGTTTACATTCGCGGCGTTTCTGGGAGCGTCGATGAACCAGGCACCGTCCGGCTGGACAGGCGGACTGCTTTGCTTGCTGGCGATCTTCGCCCCGTCCTTTTTATTGATCGCAGGGGTTTTGCCTTTTTGGGAGCGCTTGCGACGCAGCGTGCGCACGCGGGCTGCGCTTGCCGGGATCAATGCGGCGGTGGTCGGCTTGCTGTTGACGGCGCTGTACGACCCCGTCTGGACAAACGCCATTTTCACGCTTCAAGACTTCGGACTGGCGCTGGCAGCCCTGATCGCGTTGATGTTTTGGCGGCTTCCCGCGTGGCTGGTCGTGATCGGCAGCGGTGTTGTCGGCGGGTTGATGAGCACCACTTTGTGATCGCCGTAGAAAGAACGGAAAACTATTCCGTGCCTTTTTCCTTGGAATCCGCCAACCCGCCCTCATAACTACCCAGACACCAATGCCCTCAAGAGGAAGCACTGACATGACCACTCAAACCGAAACTGCCCTTCTCGCCGGCGGCTGCTTCTGGGGCATGCAGGATCTGCTGCGGCGTTATCCGGGCGTGTTGCAAACGCGGGTCGGTTACACCGGCGGCGACGTGCCGAACGCCACTTACCGCAATCACGGCAACCACGCCGAAGCCATCGAGATCATCTTCGATCCGGCGGTGATCAGCTATCGGCAGATTCTTGAATTTTTCTTCCAGATCCACGACCCGAGCACGCCGAACCGTCAGGGTAACGACCTCGGCCCGAGCTATCGTTCGGCGATCTATTACCTCAGCGAAGCACAACGCGACACTGCTGAAGACACCGCGGCCGACGTCGACGCATCAAAACTGTGGCCGGGCCGCGTCGTTACTGAAATCGAACCGGCGGGGCCATTCTGGGAGGCGGAACCTGAGCATCAGGACTACCTCGAACGTATCCCGAATGGCTACACCTGCCACTTCATCCGGCCGAACTGGAAACTGCCAAAGCGCGCCTGAGGGTTAGCGCAACGGGCATCTCCGTTAATCGCCACACTGCGTCGGGGTCGAAATCAGTCATCGGTAAATGACGGCTTCCGACCCCGATGCAGTCTTAAAGTGGCAAAATCGCCCTCATCTTTATCGTTTCGGAAACCACCATGCTTCGCGCTTTTGAAAAAAGACTCGACCCCTTCCCGCCAGACGAAGTACCGCCACCACCCGCAGGTCTGGCGCGGTTCCTTTGGGCCTGCACTCGCGGCGCGCGCGGCTATATCCTGCTGTTTGCGCTGCTCAGTGCCGCAGTGTCGATCTACGAAGCTTGGCTGTTTTCGTTCCTCGGTCAGGTCGTCGATCTGCTCTCGACCTGGAAGGCTGGTGGCGACGCCGGCGCACAGGAAACCCGCGTGTTGTGGGGCATGGGCATCGTCATGGTGGCGAGCATCGGCCTGGTCGCGCTGCGCACGATGGTGCAGCACCAGATTCTGGCGATCAATTTGCCGCTGCGCCTGCGTTGGGATTTCCACCGGCTGATGCTGCGTCAGAGCCTTTCGTTCTTTTCCGATGAATTCTCCGGCCGGGTCACCACCAAGGTCATGCAGACCGCGCTGGCGGTGCGTGACGTGCTGTTCACCCTGATCGAAATCCTTCCCGGCATCGGCGTGTATTTCATCGCGATCATCGCGCTGGCCGGCGGGTTTGCGCTGAAACTGATGCTGCCGTTCGTTGGCTGGATCGCGTTGTTTGGCCTGGCCATGGTCTATTTCGTCCCGCGTCTGGGCAAAGTCGGTCAGGAACAGGCACATGCACGCTCGTCGATGACCGGCCGTATTTCCGACGCCTACACCAACATCACCACGGTCAAACTGTTCTCCCACTCCAACCGTGAAGCGCACTTCGCGCGCGCGGCGATGGAAGATTTCAAACAGACCGGTTTTCGTCAGATGCGCCTGGTCAGCCAGTTCGAGATCGTCAACCAGGCATTGGTCGTCGGCCTGATCATGAGCGCCGGCGGCTATGCGCTGTGGTTGTGGCATTTGGGCGAAATCGGCACCGGTGCCGTGGCGGCGATCATCGCGATGGCCTTGCGCATCAACGGCATGTCGCACTGGATCATGTGGCAGATGACCGCGTTGTTCGAAAGCATCGGCACCGTGCAGGACGGCATGGCGACCTTCACGCGCAGCCCTAAAGTGCAGGATGCGCAGGACGCGAAGGGTTTGGTCACCTCCGGCGGCGCGGTCACGTTTGACAACGTCAGCTTCAATTACAACGGTGAACGCCAAGTGCTCGATGGCCTGAGCCTGAACATTCGTCCGGGCGAAAAAATCGGTCTGGTCGGTCGCTCCGGCGCCGGTAAATCCACGCTGATCAACTTGCTGCTGCGCTTCTATGATGTCGACAAAGGCCAGATCCGCATCGACGGCCAAGACATCGCGCACATCACCCAGGACAGCCTGCGCAGCGCCATCGGCATGGTCACGCAGGACACGTCCCTGCTGCACCGCTCGATTCGCGACAACATCGCCTATGGCCGCCCCGATGCCACCGATGCGCAAGTGCGCACTGCCGCCGCCAACGCGCAGGCCGATGAATTCATCAGTCAACTGAGCGATCGCCAGGGCCACAGCGGTTACGACACCTTGGTCGGTGAGCGCGGCATAAAGCTGTCAGGCGGCCAGCGTCAACGCGTGGCAATTGCCCGCGTCATGCTCAAGAACGCGCCGATCCTGCTCCTCGACGAAGCCACCAGCGCGCTGGACTCGGAAGTCGAAGTGGCCATTCAGGAGAGTCTCGACAAAATGATGGAAGGCAAAACCGTCATCGCCATCGCCCACCGACTGTCGACCATTGCGGCGATGGATCGACTGATCGTCATGGACGACGGGCGCATCATCGAACAAGGCACCCACACCGAACTGCTGGCCAAAAACGGCATCTATGCGCGGCTTTGGCACCATCAGAGCGGCGGGTTCCTCGGTGAGGATCAAGGGATTGCCGAGGCGATGGATCAGGACTAAGCGTGAATGGCCCGTAGCCGACAAACGCTACGGGCCACTGTAATGAATGAGCAACGCGATAAACGCCACGAACGGCGCGAACAGAATCACCCCACCCACCGCCACCGCCCAGCCCCAGGCAAATCCACTCTCGCCCTTGAAGCGGCCACCGCTGAGCAATCTCAGCACAAACACGCCGATGCGGTGAGCTATCAAATCCAGGATGAAGTCCATTTTATCCTCGCCAAAATTCGCTGCTGCGCTGAGCGTAGCTGACCCGCCAGTGCTTGAACCGCAGACAATTCCAAACTTTTCGCCACGCCAGGCGTCTTCTCTCTAACACGGCCAACTCGGCCCTCCTCCCCCAACCAGCTGTTCACAGCTAAGGACTGGCGATGACTCTGTTCATTTTTCTTCTGGCCTGCGCGGCGGCGGCAACCACCGGCGTGATTTTCAAACCGGGCGAATGGTATGCGTCGCTGAACAAACCGCGCTTTACCCCGCCCAACTGGGCATTTCCGCTGGCCTGGACGGTGATTTATCTGTTGTTGGCCTGGGCCGGTTACCGCCTGACGCTGATTCCTGGCAGTCAGGTGGTTTTGGCGTTGTGGGCGGCGCAGATCGCGTTGAATACGCTGTGGACGCCGGTGTTCTTTGGCGCGCATCAGGTGTTCGCGGCGATGGTGATTCTGGTGCTGCTGTGGCTGGTGGTGGCGGTAATGGTGGTGATGGCGCTGCGGCTGGATGTGATCACTGGGTTGATCCTGTTTCCGTACCTCGTGTGGTTGTGCGTGGCGGCGGCGCTGAATTTCTCCATTCTGCGTAATAACCGTTGATGGGCGGGTTCAGGTCGACGCGGAAAGCACCGTGGCCGCAGGGCGAGCGGGAGTTGGCGGAGGTGCGCGCCTTCAATAAAAAACTCGCCTGGTTGCCGCGTTTTCGCATTCGTAATCGATTCACGCCGCGGCTGATTCAGGCGTTGTTGCGGGTCAGTCAGGTGGGTGGCGGCGCGAAGCAATTGCGTCAGCACGGCCTGACGGCTGAGCGAAGAATGATTAGCAGTGGCAGCGGCGCGGTGCCGGTTCGGATCATCCGCCCCAAAGGCCAGCCGAAAGGTGTGGTGCTGGATTTTCATGGCGGCGGTTGGGTCATCGGCAACGCGCAGATGAACGACAACTTCAACATCGCCATGGTCAACACCTGCGACGTCGCGGTGGTGTCGGTCGATTATCGTCTGGCCGTGTCGACGCCGATTGAAGGCCTGCTCGAGGACTGTCTAAACGCCGCACGCTGGTTGCTCAATGAGGACGAGTTTGCCGACCTGCCGGTTATCGTCGTCGGCGAATCGGCGGGCGGTCATCTGGCGGCAGCGACTTTGCTGGCACTGAAACAGTCACCGCCATTGCTGCAACGAATCTGCGGGGCGCTGTTGTACTACGGCGTTTATGACCTGACGGGAACGCCGAGTGTGCGAAATGCGCGGGCAGATACGCTGGTGCTGGACGGGCCGGGGATGGTTGAAGCGCTGCGCATGCTGACGCCGGACATGAGCGATGAACAACGGCGTCAGCCGCCACTTTCACCGCTCTACGGCGATTTCAGCGGCATGCCGCCGGCGTTGCTGTTTGCCGGTGAACTGGATCCTCTGCGTGACGACACGCTCGACATCGCTGAACGCTGGATCAAATCGGCGCCGGTCGAGGTGTACCTGCTGCCTTCCTCGCCGCACGGTTTCATTCACTTTCCGACCCCGTTTGCGCAGAGTGTGCTGGCGTATAGTCGTGAGTGGATTACGGCGCGGATCGCGGATGGCGCCGCCGATGTAGAGGGCATCGCCAACCATCCCGCGACTCAAAGGACAACACAATAACGGTGGTGAGGGCGTCTGCTCCCTCACCACATGACGAGCCTTAAGTGCCGCTTTTAACTTTGCTCCACACCCGCGTACGCACCCGTTCAATCTTCAGCGGCAATGGCTGCGAAGGAAACAGCGTCGCCAGTATAGCGGCTGGCGGATAGATGTCCGGATTGTTCCGCAGGTTCTCATTGACGAACGCCAGCGCCGTTTTGTTGCCATTCGGATAGCTCAGGTAGTTCGTGCTTTTCGCAATGACCTCAGGGCGCAGCATGTAATTGATGAATTGCATGCCTTGCTCCGGATGCGGCGCGTCTTTGAGCAGGACGAGGTTTTCAATCCACACCGACGAGCCTTCGCGCGGAATGCGATAGGCCAGTTGTCGGCCATTCTTCGCCCGCTCGGCACTGGTTTTTGCGTCGTACACGCCGCCCGACCAGGCAACCACCGCGCAGATGTTGCCGTTGGCCAGATCGGTGATGAAGCGTGACGAGTCGAAATAGGTGATGTACGGGCGGATTTTCAGCAGCAGCGCTTCGGCTTTTTCGTAGTCGGCGGGGTTGGTGCTGTCCGGCGGCAAGCCGAGGTAGTGCAAAGTGATCGGGATGATCTCGCTCGGCGAGTCGAGCATCGCCACGCCGCACTGGCTGAGCTTCTTGATGTTTTCTTCCTTGAAGATCAGATCCCAGGAATCCGCTGGCGTCTCGTCACCGAAGATTTTCTTCACCTGATCGACGTCATAACCAATCCCCGTGGTGCCCCACAGATACGGGATCGAGTAGCGGTTGCCGGGATCGTTTTGCGCGACCTTGGCGAGAATGTCTGGATCAAGATTCGCGCGATTGCTCAACTGACTGTTGTCGAGTTCCTTCAAGACGCCGGCCTTGATCAGGTTGGGCAACGCGCTGTTGGTCACCACAGCGACGTCGTAGCCGCTGCGGCCGACCATCAACTTGCTTTGCATGACATCGGCGCTGTCGAAGGTGTCAAGCAGCATCGGTGTGCCGGTCTCTTTCTCGAAGTCTTTTGGCGCTTCCGGCGCGATGAAGTCGTACCAGTTGTAGAAGTTCACCGTGGGGCCCTGCGCCGAACTGACGGCCGCCACCAAGCCGCAAACGGTGAACACGCCAAGGTGCAGCAAACGCTTGAGTTTCATAGGAGCTCCTGGGGAATCGGCCAGCGCTTGGCCGTTCGCCGCGACATTGTTGTTATGGATAGCGCAAGGTTCAGGGGATCAGCAGCTCGCGGCGACCGTCCGGGTGTTGGGTGATGTCAGCGGCTAGTTTCAAACGTTTCTCGGCGCGATAGTCGTAGAGCGCGCGGGCCGGGGCGATGCGCGTCATGTCCAGTTCGATGACATGCCGGCATTCCTCCGCGCCGGCTTCAAACAGACGCTGACCGAACGGATCGACGACGGTGCTGCCGCCGGCAAACACTTCGCCAACGCCTTCGCCGACGCGGTTGACCATGGCGGCGAACAGCTGATTTTCCTGAGCTCGGGCGGCCACGGCGGTGTGGTGAACGTGGCCGTAAGGCTGCATGTTGCCGTCGGTGATCAGGATCAGTTCGGCGCCGAGCATGGCCAGTGCGCAGGCGCTTTCCGGGAACTCGATGTCGTAGCAAATCAACAAACCGATGCGCACTCCGCGCCATCGCACGGTGGCGAAGCGGTCGCCGGGCAACACCAGTTCAGGCTCGCCAACCCATAGATGGTTTTTGCGATAACTCAGGGCGATGCCTTCTGGGGTGATGAACAGCGTGGTGTTGTAGAGGCGCTCGCCGTCGCGTTCGATCAGGCCAACCACCACCGCGATATCGCGTTCGCGGGCGGCGGTGCAGATCGTCTTCACGTTTGGCCCGCTCATATTTTCAGCGAGTTGGGCGATGTTGTCATGGCCAAGAAAACCGGTGAGGTACGCCTCGGGAAACACCACGATGTCGGTGCCCGGCTGGCAGTCGGCGATCGTTTGCAGAATGCGTTGCAGATTGTGCGCGACGTCGCCATCGCGTCCTGCCAGCTGTACGAGTTCTAGTTTCATTGTCAGACCTTTCGGAAAATAGCGTCCTGGCCAGGAAGCAAGGCTTTGTCAAAGGTGCGACCAGTATGCGGATCGTGGCGAAACTTCCTATCACGCTGAGGGAGTACCCCCAAAGGGTTAGATGCCGATCCATGTAGGAGCTGCCGAAGGCTGCGATCTTTTGATTCACCCAACACCCGGCTATGATCCGACGTGCCCCTCTGCCAAGAATCAGCCCCTATGCCCGCCACACAGACCCGCCCTACCCCCGCGCCCTTGCTGCAACCCGGTGAAACCGTGGTGCTGTTCGATGGCGTGTGCAAACTGTGCAACGGCTGGGCGCGTTTCTTGATTCGTCATGATCAGCAACGCCGCGTGCGGCTGGCGGCGGTGCAATCGCCCGAGGGTCAGGCGCTGCTGGCATGGGCGGGGTTGCCGATTGATCAGTTCGACACCATGGCGGTGATTCGTGACCGGCATTACTGGGAACGTTCGGAGGCCTTTTTCGAAGTCATCAGCCAGTTGCCCGGGCGCTGGCAACCGCTAAGGCTGTTGCGCGTCATCCCGCGTGCGTTACGCGATTGGGCCTACGACCGCATTGCGCGCAATCGATATCGACTGTTCGGCAAGTACGACACCTGCCTGTTGCCCAGTGCCGATCACGAACGGCGTTTCCTCAAAGCCTTCAACGCAGGCGTAACCCACCGCATCCCGTTATCGGAGGATATTCAAAAGCCTTATTAACCCGCACGAACCTTGGTTTCTGCCGGCGAACCGCTATACCCAGTGACTCATATCACGACAGGGATCAATACCATGGAAGATTTCACCGCCAGCAACCCCGATTACGACAAGCACGTGCCCGCCGCTGTACTCAGCATGCCGGCGGCGAAACTGCTGGGTTTTCGCTTCAACTACCTCAAACCCGGTCACTGCGAAATCGAGCAGCCGACGCGCAAAGAACTCACTCAGCACAACGGCTTTTTCCAGGGCGGAATCATCGGTGCGCTGGCGGACTTTGCCGGCGGTTCGGCGGCGGGCACATTGCTGCCGCCGGGCTGGATCAACATGACCACGGATTTCACAGTGAAATTGATCGCACCGGCCGACGGTGAAAAGTTGCTCGCCCGAGGGCGGGTGATCAATGCGTCGAACAACACCACCGTGGCGGCGGCTGATCTGTTTGCCGTCAAGGATGGCAAGGAAACACTCTGCGCCACGGCGCTGGTGACCATGCGCAACCTGCCGTACAAGGGCTGATCAATGCGCCCGCGCCGCCTGGGTGTGTCAACGACGATAAACCCTGGGGGAGCCGGGCTTGCCCGCGATGGCCGCGGCAGGCTCGGCATCTGTGTGGCACAGACACCGTTTTCGCGAGCAAGCTCGGCTCCTACATAAGCAAAATCAAAAAAACATTGCCTTCGGCTGACAAAAATCACACGACACCTTACCTACTCCAATTGCCAATCAAAATCCACTGTCAAGTCTGACAGTAGATATCGCCCAACCATGAGCATTCAATCAAGCACCACGCCGATCACTTTGAGGTGCAGACATGAATGCTCTAACGAACATTGCAGGAGAGCTTGATCAACACTTCGGTAACGAGGGGATTTTTACGTTAACCCTGGCTTCGTATCCGGAGACAATCATTTTCGGGACGCTGACCGACCCGGCAACCCAAGCCATTTATTTCACGGGACAGGCGCGAATGGGCGTCACCGATCGGCCGTATTTTCTCGGCCGACTGCTCCCGGATGGCAGTCTGGATAACACGTTCGCGACACAAGGGATTGCCACGGGCAAGTTCAGTAATTCCGTCGAGTCCAGGGGAAAATCCATCGCCCTCCTCGCCCAAAGCAAAATCCTTTTGATCGGCGCCATCAATTCCTCGCCTGCCCTTGCTCGATTCCTCCACGATGGCTCGCTCGACACAAGCTATGGCGTCAACGGCCACCTCATCTTGCGCAATCCGTCATCTGCCGCTCCGATGAGCTCTGAAGAGAGCGCCAGCGAGGCCGAATCGGCACAGAGCAGCACGTACGCGTTGCAAGATGGGCGGATCCTGATCAGTTTTACCTACACCTACTTGGGCACGCCGACCCACTCGTATGTTTACTTACTTGATAACAACGGCGAACTGGATCTGTCCTTCAATCAAACCGGGTGGACGGAGGTAAAACACCCGAGTCATGCAGGTGACGGTATTTTGTTGAACGCAGGCCTGATTGATGAGGATGGCAATATCGTGGTGTGCGGACGTCTGAAATCGGCCGAATCACGGGCATTGATGGTGGCTCGGTACAAACGCGATGGCAGCCTCGATCTTTCGTTTGGTGTTGGCGGTTTCGTTCTTGACGACACCATCGCTGGTTTTTCCACTGTCACTGCATTGGCTAATCAGGGAAACAAACGGATTTTGGGGATAGGTTACGCGAGCACTGACTCAGTCTATTCCGGCTTATTGATAAGCCTGGAGCCGGACGGCACACGCAATATCCAGTTTAACCGCGCCAAGCCTTTGTTGACCCGTCTGAATGATGCGGATACGCATTGGAGCAACGCGCTAAAGCAGCCCAACGGCAGTCTTGTCGTCACCGGCAACACAAAGGCATCAGGCAAATCGACCATCGCGCTGGCACGTTTGCAAAGCAATGGTGCGTTCGATCCAACCTTCAATAAGGGTCAAGGCTGGGTTGCGACACCCATGGGCCTGAACAACACATCGGCGATGAGTCTGGCGTTGCAGAGTGATGGAAAAATACTCGTTGCCGGCTTTTACAGAGAGTCAAATTTGCACGGGATTATCGTGCGTTACCTTGGCTGAAGGTCGCGGTCATTTTTTGCATTCGAGGCTTAAAAAGACCGCCATTGCTGGCAAACTCGACTCCTACAATTTTGTGTAAGCCGATTTTGTGTACGACTTGAAACCCTGTGGGAGCCGGGCTTGCCCGCGAAGGCGGAGGCAGGTTCGGCATCTCTGTGGCAGGTACACCGCTTTCGCGAGCAAGCTCGGCTCCTACAGTTTTGTGAAGCAGCCCGACTTTGTGTACGACGCAGCACCCTGTGGGAGCCGGGCTTGCCGGCGAAGGCGGCGGCAGGTTCGGCATCTCTGTGGCAGGTACACCGCTTTCGCGAGCAAGCTCGGCTCCTACAGTTTTGTGAAGCAGCCCGACTTTGCGTACGACGCAGGATCCTGTGGGAGCCGGGCTTTCCCGCGAAGGCGATAGCACATTCAGCATCATTTTTGCAGGACGACCGCTTTCGCGAGCAAGCCCGCTCCCACAGTGGGTGTACGCTAAAAATTAATCTTGAACCCCAGCATCGCGTCGTACCCATGACTGTCGCCATCAAACCCTTGGCGATACCCCGCCGAAGCGGTAAACGTCGTGCGCCGATTCGCCTGATAATCCACCCCGACATTCACTTCGCCCCACGTGCCCTGAATATCCGACTCGAACGGGATGTAACCCGTCTCCGAGGAAAACTCGGTCTTCGGCTGCCCCTTGAATTCATGCCAGACACTCGGACGAATCCACGCATTGGTGCGTCGTGCGCTTTTGTCGACGCCTTCGGTGTCCCAATCCTTGGCGATGCGCACACCCGCGCGGCCAATCAATGAGTCGACGTCGCGGAAGCGGATTTTTGCGCCGGCGTCGTCGCTGCTATCAAGGTCGACGTAGCTGTAGATCGCCTGCAATTGCGGTTCGATGTACCAGTTTTTGTCGAACTCATACGGGTAGCCGTTCTCCAGCGAAGCGGTGTAGCCCCAGCCACGGGTTTTCAGTTTCGGCAAATTGCTCGGTTTGGCTTCGACGTCGAAGCGATTGACCTGGAACACGCCATCCAGATACCAACCGGACGGGCCGAAGTGCGTCCAGTAGGCGCCCAAACCATAAGCACGCAAGGTGTCTTCCCCGGCGTTGCGACGGGTGTAATGGCTGACGCCCGCGTCGATGGTGCCCGCTGACAGAGAGATACCGGCCTGCTCATGACTGCCGTCAGTTCTGACCTTGCGATAAAGGTCAGTGCCGACCTGAAATGCCGTCAGGTCATAGTTGTATTCAGGCGTGTTGCCCAGGGCGTTTTTGCGATCGCCATCCTGCTTGCCGCTGCGATAAATCACCCGGCCCCAGCCCATGGACGGTGTCGTCGTCGATTCATCTTCCTTGGGCAGTGGATCGCCGGCGTTCAGGCGTTCTTCGCCCACGCGCTCGTGCAGGGTGTCGACCATCGTCCGCCCGTAAACCAGCGCCAATGCGGGTACCGCACCGTACAGAGAAACTTCCGGGCGATAGTTGGGCACGGGAGCAGGCGCAGGCGTTGGATCGGGGTCTGGCGTCGGGTCGGGATCGGGCGTTGGATCCGGATCTGGCGGCGTCGGAGGCGCAGGCGGCTCTGGCGGCCCATCCGGCACGGGCGCATCGGAACGCAGAAACCAGCTGTTGCGCGCACTGCCATCATCGCCGCCCTGCTGCAGGCGATACTCATACGGCCCGGCGACCACGCGGCTCGCCAGGCGAAACGCGTTGGCATCACCGGCCCCGGCGCTGTTGTTGAGCGCCTCGACCACCGCGATACCGTTGCCCTGCGTCACCGCGCCCTGCCCGCCGACATTGCGCACCGCAAGCCCCGTGGCGCCGCCGCTGCCGGTCGCGATCGAGTCGACCACCAACATGTCAGAACGACTGTCGGCACCTCCCGCATTCAGCGTGGTATTGAGCAGCAAGCGACCACCATTGGAGACAAACACCCCGCCACCGTTAGTGCCCGCAGTAGAAGCGCCGCTGATCAACAGGACGTTGCCAACCGTGTTGGTCCCGCCCAGAAGATCGAGGGTGCCGCTGTTGGTGAAGCGATTAACGCCAAGCAACTGCCCCTGCACCGCACCGCCCGCAGTCGGCGTGTTGAACGCCTGTCCAAACGGCAGATACGCACCGCTGGAATTGAAATTGACGATACCGCTCGCCGGTTGCTCTGCCAAACGGATCACGCCGCTGTTGTCGATACTGTTGGCACCCGAAGTACCGAGGTTGCTGGTCGCCACGCCCCACGTATCACGCGTGCCGCTGCCCGTCGAATCGGTAAAATTACGCAGCGTCCAGGTGCCACTGTTGCTCACCGTGCTGGCCGCGCTGACGGCATTCACCGCACCGGTCATCTGCCCGAGGTTGTCGAGGGTAAATGTCGTGCCGGGCGTGGTCGCATCGCCACGCACCGCAACATCGCTGAGCGCACCGATGACCCCGGTGTTGTTCAGCGATTGCGTTGCACCACCCAAGGCGATACCGCTGCTGTCGGCCCAGCCCCCCTGAATCGTTGCGCTGTTGCTGACGTTGGCAACGCCGCCCTCGGTCAACGCGGCGATGCCCGATGAATTCGTCCCTCGCGAGGTGATCGCTCCGCTGTTCGTGACCGAAACATTCGCCGCACCCGACGCTTCAGCCAGAATCCCCTGACTGTTGCTGGCGCCCTGCGTTTGAATCGAGCCGGTGTTGACGATGGTCTGTGTACCGTCGCCGGACAAGGTGCGAATGCCACGCTGCTGATCACCGCGAGCGATCAGTTGCCCGCTATTGCTGATATTCACTGTGCCCGCGCCCGTACCGCCGTTGAACGCGCTACCGGCAAGAATCGCCGCGCCAGCCCCATTGACGTCAATCAGCGTGCCGGTGAACACCGCGCTGACATTTCCGCCCAGCGTCAGCGCCTGCAAACCAAAGGAGCCAATGCCACTGCCGTCGCCCGTCCCGGCGTCGGAGTGCGTGATGATCGTGCCGCTGGCGCTGATATCGACCGTACCCGTTGGCGCTTGCGTGGAAGCGTAAATACCGTTGGCATTGCTGTTAAACGTTTCGATTCGATCGCCGGCATAGTTGACCCGGACGTTGCCCCCCGTTGAGTCCACCCGAATGCCGCCCGCGCCGAAACCGCTGGCGGTGATGTTGCCGGAATAATCGATCAGCACATTATTCTGTTCGGCGCTTACGATGATGCCGTAAGCGCGATTGGTGCTCTGCGCGCCGAGCACGGTGAGATCGCCACTGCCCGTGACGGTGACACCGCCGGTACCGCGCTTGATGATATAGATCGCCCGCGCACCGACATTACTGGCGATGTTGCCGACGTTGATCGGCGCATTGTTTTCGACACTGATCGAACCCAGCCCACCAGTATTGTCGTTGGCGTAAATCCCGTGGCCACCGCCGCCAGTGGTAGTAATGGCGCCGTTGTTGACGACATTGATACTGCCAACGGTCGAAATCGCACGAATGCCGAAGCCGTTGAGGCCGTCGGTATTGATCGTGCCACTGTTGCTCAGAAGCGTATTGCCAGCGCCGCCTTCAGTGAAGATGCCGAAGGCGTTCATGCCCAGACCCTGAACACTGGCCGCATTCACCACGGTGGTGTTGCCATTGATCGCGCGGGTATGCACCCCGGCGTGGTTGCCGACGCCAGCGGTCGGCAAGGTGTCGTCGATGATCGGCAGACCAGCCGACAGCGCATCATCGTTGTTCACCAGAATGTTCACCCCGGCACCGACATTGACGTTGTTGTCGCCGCTGCCCGTGGCCTTCGTCCAGATTCCGTTACCGCCCAGCAGGGTGATCTGCCCATTGCCTTGATGGCTGACATTGATCGCCCCGCCGCCGCTGCCGTTGACGTCGATGCCGTCATGCTCGTTGCCGACGACCGTGTTGAGGATGTTCAGGGTGGTGCCGGACGTCACCGTGACCGTCGAAGAACCCGCGCCGGCATTGGTGATCGCCAGCGCATCGAGGCCGCTGCCGCCGATGTTGACGGTGTTGGTGCCGCCATCGACGGTCAGCGTCGCGTTGCCGGTTGTGCCAATGACATTGGAAAACACTGCGTTGGCGGCGGTCGGTGGTGTGCTGTTGACGGTCGTGCCGCTGAGGCTGAGCGCCGAGTTGCTGTTGTTGCCGCGAACGAGCACCGAGGAGCCAGCCGTGGTGGTGATGCTCGTGCCCGCTTGCGTGCTGATCGCAGCGGCGACACCGACGGTCGGCGTGCAGGTTTGCGAGACGTTATAGGCGCCAGCAGCCAGCGGGCCACAGGCGGCGTAAGCATCGGTCAGGGTCAGGGCATTGGCCATGGCGACCAGCAAGGCACTGCGAAGAAAGTGCGGGGCATGCCCGCTGAATGGATGCACACAAGCGCTTTGCATGAAAACCTCCTTGTCCAGCGTTTTCCCCCGTGGCAGGCGACTGACGGCACCACCGGAGTCTTGCGTGGTAAATACAGCTTTAAACCTTAGTAGCTATTTCGAAAGATGGCGGAAAACCCGTGGCCTGCGCAGTGTTTCTGCACGGATTTATCCATTCAGCTGAGTTTTTGATCCACAGCAATATTTGCCCGCCAGCGCCGCCGTAATCTGTCCTTGCTGGAAGACAGCCGTGCTGTGCGCACGTCACAGGCCTTGGGCCAAGGTGGCGACAAATGAATAAAAAACGCATCGTCTGGGGGAGCATTCTCCTGGGGTTTCCGTGTGTCTTGCTTCCCGTATTGTTGATGGGTTATCTGGCCTGGGTGCTCAATCTGCACGCCGCGCAACAACGTCTGGAAACCCTCGCGGCCGTCGCCTCCAGTCGGGCCAGCGGCACCTTCAACGAAGCCGCCGGTGCATTGAAAACCATCGCCGGATCGCACCTCGTACCCTGCACGCCCGAGAGCATCGATGAGATGCGCCTGCTGACCATCAACACCTTTTCAGTGAAGTCGGTCGGTTATGTCGAGCAAGAGATTTACGCCTGCGGTTCCTGGGGCCCGGTCGGACACCACGCAACGCCATGGCCGGAGGACTTCACCACCACCGACGGCGTGCGCGTGTCGCTCGGTGTGCAGTCACGCATCGTCCCGGCCAAGCCGATGATGGCGCTGCAATACGCGGCGTTCAACGTGCTGGTCGACCCCGCGCAATTCCTCCATGTGATGCTCGAAGAGGATATGCACCTGACGGTCGGCACCGCAGCGGGCCAGTTGGTCAGCGCCTCGAAACCGGGAGCGGAGCATTTTCTCAGCCGCGTGCACTCAGGTTCGCATTCGGCTCTGGACGAAGGTTACCTCTACACCCTCGTGCACAGCGGTGACTGGGTGGCGATTGCCGCGATCTCCCGGCATGAATTGATGCAGGGGCTGGTTCGCCGGGAAATGCTGCTGTTGCCCATCGGCGGTTTGCTCGCCGGCCTGTTGGTGTTGCTGATCGTGCGCCGCACACGCCAACGCCTGTCGCCGCTGGCCGAGCTGAAACTGGCGGTGCGTAATCGCGAATTCATCGTTCACTATCAACCGATTGTCAGCCTCCGCGATGGCGCCTGTGTCGGCGCCGAAGCCCTGGTGCGCTGGCAACATCCCGACGGTTCGATGGTCTGCCCCGACGCGTTCATTCCGCTGGCCGAACGCAGTGGCCTGATTCTGCCGATCACCGATCAAGTCATCAATTCGGTGATGCGCGACCTCGGCCCCTTGCTGGTCAAGAAGCGCGGCCTGCACGTGGCGATCAACCTCGCCGCCAGGGACGTCAGCAGCGGGCGCTTCCTGCCCGGCCTGGAAGCGGCGTTGCACAAGGCTGGTGTGCAGCAGAATCAGATCTGGCTGGAAGCCACCGAACGCGGTTTCCTCGACATCGACGCCGCCCGCGCCACGGTCAATCACGCCCGCGAGCTGGGTTATCTGGCGGCGATAGACGATTTCGGCACAGGCTTCTCCAGCCTGCAACACCTGCAACGGCTGCCGCTGGACGTGCTGAAAATCGACAAGTCGTTCGTCGACAACATTGAACAGGATGCAGCGACCGGATCGGTCACCGGCCACATCATTGAGATGGCCAAGAGTCTGCAATTGAAGATTGTCGCCGAAGGCATCGAAACCGAGGCACAACGGGATTACTTGCGCGCCAATGGTGTGCACTTCGGTCAGGGCTGGCTGTTTGGCAAAGCGATGCCGGTCGAGGATTTTTTGCGCTTTCAACACGCGCGGGCAAACGTGGTCAGCGACCACGCTGCGCTGGAGTCGACCGTGTGAACAGGCATTCCACAAAATAAATGAACCCAGCGCACCTCTTGCCACCTAACGCATAGACCATCAGGAGGTAGCCAATGCATATCGAAACCGTGTGGATCGTACTGGCGGCAGTTCTTCTGCTTATCGAGCTTTGGGCCATCAATCGGGTGCGCAAAAGCGAGGGGAAATCGAGTACCAAGGGCGTGTGGATCGTGCTGATCGTGTTTGTGCCGTTGTTCGGTCTGATTGCCTGGGCGTTGGCGGGGCCCAAGCACATCACCCATGGCGCGACCTCTAATTCCAGCCGCTAAACCGATAGAGGGTGAGGGAGATTGCTCCCTCACCCATCGGGTTCATTTACTGTCTTCAGGCTTTTCCTGCTGTATTTGCAATGACGCTTTGCTCTTGTCGCCTTCCTTGTTGGGAGCATCGTTGGAACCCTCGTAACAACCTTGCAGCAGCATCACGCTGCAGATCCCCAGACACGCGCAGATTTTCTTCATGATCGTCTCCTGAACAATGGATTTGCCATCGCCGCGAATTGGCGAGCGATGCGTTGCCTCTGTGGGTGGACGCTACAATCACCCATCAGTTCGAACTTTTTTCGCTGCGTACAGGGACGTTGAAGTGGGAAATGGAGCAGGCAAACGCATTGTGGTGATTGGCGCGGGCCGCGTATCGGCGGCAATTGTGGCGTGCCGTCCCGATCGGTTTTGCCGCTCACGCTAACAGTTCAGTAATCCAGCGAACCTGTCGGGCGGTGTCCTGCACTTTCGCCTCAGGCACTGCATCGCGCGCGTGGGCGAACTGGGCCAGTGTTTTCTGTTTGTACTTCAACTTGCGCTGCCACTTACTCAGAAACGCCGCGCTGCGGGCGCGCATTTGCAAGGGACCGAAATACAGTTCTTCGTCGGTGTAAGCCACTGGCCCGGCACGTTCGGCGACGATGATTTCGTAGTAGAAACGGTTTTCGTGCAGCAGTTCTTCACAGAGGATGGTGTAGCCGTTGTCCATCAACCACTGACGCAGCGGCTGCTCGCCGCCGTTGGGTTGCAGGATCAAACGCTCTTCACCGCTCAGATGGGTTTTACCGCTGTCGAGGATGTCGCGAATCGTCTCGCCGCCCATGCCGCAAATGGTCAGCGCAGTGATCGCGTCGCCCGGTTTGATCGCCGCCAGACCGTTGGCATGGCGCACGGTGATGTGTTGCTCAAGATCGTTTTCGCGCACGGTACGTTCAGCGGCGCGAAACGGCGTCAACGCGACCTCGCCCGCCACCGCCGAGGTGATCGCGCCACGACGCATCAACGCCACCGGCAAATAGCCGTGATCAGAGCCGATATCGGCCAGGCGTGCGCCCGCCGGCACGTGCGTAGCCACGCGTTCCAGGCGTTGGGACAAGGTGTTGTGGTTCAACAAAAGACTCCTTCGAGCGACGGCTTTTGGCGGCTTGCGACCCTTCGCGAAGGTGTGGCGGCCAGTCAAACGGCGGAGTTTGCCCAACGGTTGCGGACATCTCAAGCAAATCGTCTGGAGGTTGCGCTGCAGGTGCCGGTGGTTCGGCTTTGTCGGAAGCGGCGGATTTCGCGGTGGCCCAACTGTCCCCTTCGCGAGCAGGCTCACTCCTACAGTTTGAAATGCGTTCCCCTGTAGGAGTGAGCCTGCTCGCGATAGCTTTTTCAGCCGCGCCGCATCAACCCGCCGGCACCTCAAGCCCGACCTTCACCCGATCCAGCGCCACAATGGTTTTGAACCACGTTACGTTGGTGTTCTCGGCAAACAATCGCCGCGCCAGCGCCTGATATTCCTGCATGCTGGCGACCGTCAGTACCAGCACGAAATCCACCTCGCCGGTGACGTAATAGCACTGCTGAACCTCGGGCACCCGGAAGTGCGCTTTCATTGCCTCCAGCGCCTCAATGCTGGTGCGCTCTGCCATCACCTCGACAATGATGGTGATCGGGCGACCCACCGCATTCGGATCGACAACCGCAACATTGCCGGTAATCACGCCCGCCTCTTCCATCCGCTTGATGCGGCGCTGAACCGCCGCCGTGGACAGATTGACCTGCTCGGCCATCAGGCGCAGCGGCATGGCGTTGTCGCGCTGGACGAGTTCGAGGATGGCGCGGTCGAATTTATCCAGTGATTGGGGTGCAGCGGCGCTTTTAACCATGTCAGGCTCGCGAGAAAATTTCTCGAAAACTAGCAGAAAACTGCGCACCTTTATCCAGTCGTGCGAAATATTATCTTGCTCGCAGTCGGCATTCGCCGGCTGATCGAGAATTTGCACAGGGTAATGTTGGCCATGGACGCACTGTTTCATCTCTCCCCTGTTTTGCTGGTGACCGCCATGTTGGTCGTGCTGCGCCGGCCTCCGGTTCAGGCCGCTGTCGCCGGCACGCTGCTGGTGATGGTGCTCTGGATTGCAGGCGCAGCTGATGCCTGGCAATCGAGCAGCCTGCTGGCCGCCGCTCAAGACACCGCCGTGTTGTTCGCCAGCACTGCATTCGTGATTGTGCCGGGGCTGGCGTTTGTGATGGTGATCGAGCGGCTGGGCGTCAATTTGGCCGTCAGCCAATGGGTGCGTTCGCTGGGACTGGGGCGCGGCGATCAAGTGGTGTTTATCGTGCTCGGGCTGGCGCCGTTGCTGGAGGCGATGACCGGTTTCGGTGTGTCGCTGATTGCGACGGTGCCGCTGCTGTTGAGTCTGTTCGAACGCCGGTCGGCCTTGCGCATCGCGCTCACCGGCATGGCGATCATGCCGTGGGGTACGTTGGGTCTGGCCTCGGTAATCGGTGCTTCGTTGGCGCATCTGGATGCCGCCGCACTGGCGCAGACGTCGGCGCTGACCAGTGCGCTGGTTTTCCTCGGATTGGCAGCGTTGGCGTTGTATCTGGCGGGTGCGCGGCAATGGCAGGAATGGCGGGCGCTGGGCGCGTTTTGGTTGATCTTCATCAGCGTGTTGTATGCCACCAGTCGCTGGCTGGGGCCGGAAGTCGCCGGTGTTGCCGCAGGTCTGGTGACGGCGACCGCTGCACTGTCCGCCGGCCTATGGCGACGGTCTCGCAACACGAGCGAACGCGATGAGCTGCATTGGCCGCGGCAGGCCTGGCCGTATCTGTTATTGATCGTCAGCATCGTCGCGCTGAAAGTCCTGTGGGCAATCACCGGTTGGCAGAATCACTGGGTGGTGCAAGGTGCTCAGGTCAGTTGGAAACCACTGGCGTCACCCGGTGTGGCGCTGCTTCTGGTGTTGATCGGGTTAAGCTTTCACACGCGAAAAAACGTTACCGACAGCGGCATGCTGAGCGGATTGGCTGCCCGAGCCAAACGGCCGTTGCTGACGATTTTCTTCTTTCTGGCGATGTCACAAATGATGGTCAAAGCGGGTTTTCTCGCGGGCCTGATGCAATTGCTCTCAGGTCTATCGCCCAGCGCCGCGACCTCGCTGGTTGCACTGCTGGGTGCGCTGTCAGGCTACATGACCGGGTCGAACGTCGGCGGCAACGCGATCTTCATGCCCGCCATCGCGATGCTGCCCGAGTCTTCGCGTCTGTTGTTGGCAGCGGTACAAAACAGCGCAGCCGGGCATGCGGCATTGGGCTCGTTGTCGATCGTCATGCTGATTCTGGGGTTAGCCAAAACCCAGGCCAAAGAAGAGAGTGAACTGGTCAGGTTTGGCTTTGCGCTGGTGTGTCTGAATACGGCACTGGTCGCTTTGGCTGCCGGGGTGTTGAGTGTGTGGATTGGTAGCGATTCGAGATAGACTCGCGACGAAATATTCAATGAAACGGAATTCACCTCATGTTCAAACGCAACACGCTCGTCCCGGAATTGATGGTCACTGACCTGCCGGACAGCCTGAATTTCTGGGTGTCCTGCCTGGGGTTCACCATCGCCTACCAACGCCCGGAAGATGGCTTTGCTTATCTGGATCTCAACGGCGCCCAAGTCATGCTGGAGCAAGTCGATCCGCAGGCGGGTCAGTGGCTGACCGCGCCGTTGAGCAAGCCGTTTGGCAGAGGTATCAACTTGCAGATTGATGTTGTCGCCGTCACCCCCGTCATCGAGAAACTGGGTCATGCCGGGGTTGCGCTGTACCGGGAATGCCAGGACACCTGGTACCGGGCGGCGGATGTCGAGGTGGGTCAGCGCGAGTTTATTGTTCAGGATCCGGATGGGTATCTGGTGAGGCTGGTGGAGCGGTTGGGTGAGCGGGCAGTTTGAACGCAGGTACCTCAATCAACGCTGATCCCTTGTAGGAGCCGAGCTTGCTCGCGAAGGCGGCGTAACTGTCGATAGAAATGTTGAATGTGCCGGCCTCTTCGCGAG
>NZ_JASCPK010000068.1:0-29961 GCF_029959385.1 Pseudomonas sp. PS01303 | reverse complement strand
CCGTTGGAGTGCGCAGCGGTCCCTGCTTATCAAAGAGGGGCCGCTGCGCGACCCAACGGGGATAAATCCCCTCGCCACAAATCAGCTTGAGCGGCGGTTTTAACGAAATTTTCATACCCAACCGCCTATGATCCCGCACCTCGTTGGGGAGTAGCCTGTTTCCGTGCACTGCGGAAGCGTTCGTATCAACATTCTCGGCAACATGCCGTGGTGCGAACACCTTTTGGTTGGTGAGACCGACGACACATCCATGCCTAAAGTCGGGCGTGTGGTTGTGTCGTTGACTCATAGCCCGACTGGAAGTATCTCCGTGAATCCTGTTTCCCTCATTTTCCTTGCCCTGGCCATGTCCACGGATGCGTTTGCAGCCGCCATCGGCAAAGGCTCCAGCCTGCACAAACCGCGCCTCACGGAAGCCCTGCGTACCGGTCTGATCTTCGGCGTGATCGAAGCCATCACCCCCATTATCGGCTGGCTGATCGGCCAGGCCGCGACCCAATGGGTTGCCGAATGGGATCACTGGATCGCCTTCACCCTGCTGGTGGTTCTCGGCCTGCACATGATCTACAACGGTCTGAAGCATGAAGAAGAGCAAGAAGAAAAACCGGGTTCGCATTCCTTCCTGATTCTCGCCGTCACCGCGTTTGCCACCAGCATCGACGCCCTTGCCGTGGGCGTTGGCCTGGCGTTTGTCGACGTGAATATCTGGGTGGCTGCGGCGGCGATCGGTCTGGCGACCATGACCATGGTGACCATCGGCGTCATGCTCGGCCGGGTGTTGGGCTCTATGGTTGGCAAGCGTGCTGAAATCGTTGGCGGTGTGGTGCTGATGATCGTCGGTGCGACGATTTTGTATGAGCATCTCGCGGTCTGAGATTAGCCGTTAGACAGCGCCGTCAGTGCCAACGCGTTGCCTAGCGCGGCCCCGCTGGCGGTGTTGTCGAAAATGCACCAGGTCGCCGCGCCTTGCGCATCGGCGGCCTGCAATACGCTAGCGAGGCTCTCTAAACAGGAGTCATCGTAGGCACTGTGGTAAATGCGCGGCGAACCGTGCAGGCGCCAATACCGCGTCCCTTGCCAGCCAACCGCGGAAGAATCACTGCTGATGCGCGACGGATCGACCACAGCCTGAGCGATACGGTAAGCGATCAGCAATGATTCGGCAGCCACCCATGACTCATGACGCGGCTCCAGCACCACGTCGCCGTCGAAGCGCTGGCGCAACGCATTGAAAAACGCTTCGGCACTGACCGCATCAAATGCCAGTGACGGCGGCAATTGCAGCAGCAAACAGCCCAAGCGATCAGCCAAACCGCTGCACTGCGCCAGGAACTCATCGAGTTCTTCGTCGCAATCCAACAATCGGCGTTCATGGCTGATCTGCTTGGGCATTTTTACCGAAAAACGAAACCCTTCCGGCACCGAATCCGCCCAACGTTCATAGGTTGAGCGGCGATGTGGGCGGTAAAACGAGCTGTTGATTTCCACACAGTTGAGACGTGCCGCATAGCGTTGCAAATGCGTGCCCTCCTCCGCAAATGCCGGCCAATGCTCACGCCCGAGACTCCAGCCGGCACACCCAATGAAAATCAAACATCACCTCCTACCACGACACTCCAATGTAGGAGCTGCCGCAGGCTGCGATCTTTTGATCTTATAAACAACGTCAAAAGATCGCAGCCTTCGGCAGCTCCTACAGGGGGACGTTATTTTTTGCTGGGGAGAACTGAGCTCAAAACCTGCTTGGCGGTTTGCACCAGAATCCCCGCCTCGTCCGGATCGCCCTTGAGCAACGTCGTGGCGAATTTCTTCGCTTGTTCGAGCTTGATGTGCGGCGGCAGCGGCGCCACGTTCGGGTCGGTCTTGAACTCGATCAACACCGGCACATCGGAAGCCAAAGCCTGTTCCCAAGCGCCCGCAACGTCCTCTTCGCGATCAACGAAAATCCCTTTCAGGCCGATGGAAATCGCGAACAGGTGATACGGCACATCGGGAATGTTCTGCGACGCCTCGAACTTCGGATCGCCCTCCATCACTCGCTGCTCCCACGTCACCTGATTGAGATCTTCGTTGTTGAACACCGCGCAGATCCATTTCGGGCTCTTCCACTGCCGCCAGTATTTGGCAACGGTGATCAGCTCGGCCATGTTGTTCATCTGCATCGCACCATCGCCCACCAGCGCAATCACCGAGCGTTCGGGATAGGCGAATTTAGCGGCGATCGCATAAGGCACAGCGGCGCCCATTGAGGCCAGCCCGCCGGACAACGAACACATCATGCCGCGACGAATTTTCAGGTCGCGGGCAAACCAATTGGCGCACGAACCGGAGTCGCTGGTGATGATCGCTTCATCCGGCACTCGCGGTGACAGCTCATAGACCACCCGCTGCGGATTGATCGGTTTGGCCTTGGCCATCGCGCGTTTTTCCAGGGTTTTCTCCCAACTGCCGCGCCAGCCTTCGACTTTCTTGCGCCACTTGCCCGAGGTTTTTTGTTCGAGCAACGGCAACAACGCCGCGAGGGTTTCCGCTGCGTCGCCGACCAGATTGACTTCCATCGGATAACGCAGGCTGAGCATGTCGGGCTGCAGATCGATCTGCACACCACGCGCCTGCCCCTCTTTGGGCAGAAACTCCGAATACGGGAAACCCGAACCGATCATCAGCAAGGTGTCGCACTCGGTCATCAACTTGTAGCTGGGCTCCGTACCGAGCAAACCGATGCTGCCGGTCACCCACGGCAAATCATCCGGAAGCACCGCTTTGCCAAGCAGCGCCTTGGCCACGCCGGCGCCAAGTTTTTCGGCAATGGCAATCACTTCATCGGTCGCCTGCAATGCGCCGGCACCGACCAGAATCGCGACCTTCTCGCCTGCGTTCAAAACGTCTGCTGCACGCTGCAAATCTTCGTCATAGGGCAGCACTTTCGGCTTGGTGTAACCGACACCGGAATGCGCGGTGCCGTGCGCGCGGGCCGGCGCCTGATATTCGAGATCCTGCAAATCATTGGGCAGGATCAGCGCGGTCACCCGACGTTCGCCAATCGCCGTACGCACCGCGCGGTCGAGCAAATGCCGCACCTGCGAAGGCGCCGAAGCCTGCTGCACAAACGCGCCGGCGACGTCCTTGAACATCGACACCAGATCCAGCTCTTGCTGATAGTGACTGCCCAACGCCGTGCGTGCCTGCTGGCCGACAATGGCCAGCACCGGCATGTGATCCATCCGCGCATCGTAAAGCCCGGTGATCAAATGCGAAGCCCCGGGGCCGGACGTGGCAATGCACACACCCAGCTCACCCGTGAATTTCGCGTGGGCCGAGGCCATGAACGCGGCCATTTCCTCATGCCGCGCCTGCACAAATTCAATCTTGCCTTTAGCTCGATCGAGCGCGCCGAACACGCCATTGATGCCGTCGCCCGGATAACCAAAAATCCGCGTGACGCCCCATTGGCTGAGCCGCTCAACCAGAAAATCGCCTACTGTCGTTGTCATCTCGATCCTCGTCTTTTCGCCGGTGTAAGGGTCTGGACAGTCGCGCGGATGGCGAAGTTTCGATTGATTACCTTGAAACGGTTTCTCGTTTACGATCCAACCATTGAGCCCGCAGGCCATTCGCGAGCAAGCCCGTTGCCACATTTGCAATGCATTGCAAAGTGGGAGCGGGCTTGCTCGCGAAGAGGCCAGAGCCATTCACACAAAATTTCGGCAGAGGAACACAGCATGCAAACGCCCCCACAATCCCTGCTGCTCCAACCCAACGAATGGGTACCGAACAACCCGCGCTTGCCGGTTTTAATCTACCGCCAGGCGATTGCCATCGAAGGCAACGACCCTGCCACGCTGTTCGAGCAAACTTTCAACGCCAATGGCTGGCCACCGCAATGGCGCTACGGGATTTACGATTATCACCACTACCACACCGAGGGCCATGAAGTGCTCGGGGTTGCCGTTGGCCATGCGCGGTTGATGCTCGGCGGGCCCAACGGACATGCCGTTGAAGTCAGCGCGGGTGACGTGGTGCTGTTGCCCGCCGGCACCGGGCATTGCAACCTGGGGTCAAGCGATGACTTCCTCGTGGTCGGCGCTTATCCGCCCGGGCAGCATGCCGATATCTGCCGCGAGGCGGCGACTTCGCAGCAGTTGGAGAAGATCAAGAATCTACCGTTTCCGCAAACGGATCCGGTGCAGGGCTTGCACGGCGCGGTCAGCCAGCAGTGGTCGAAGTAACGGTCAACGATGCGGATGCACCGTCATCGAAACCAGTTTGATCACGATCGGCCGCACCACGAGGATGCAAAGAAACGCCACCGGCATCGCCAGCTTGTAGGCGTGCAGCGCATTACTCAGGTAGTCGTTATCAATGCCTGAATTGGCGGCGGTAATCACCAGCGACATCAGAAAAGCCATGATGGTCGCCATGTACAACGCAAACACATACGGCGTCGCTCGCGCCGAAAGCTTGCGGCGACTGACATAAACGGCTTCTGCATTGCTTCTTTGATTCATAGGGCTTTCCATCCATTGACAGGGAGCGGGCACGTTAGCAAAGCCCTGACCCCTCAACTAGACGGCCAAATGCAGGTGCTTTATAAAGCAGAACTTACGAATCAACCCCTTCCGGCAGGCCATCGATGAATCTGTTAGCGGCGATTGCCAGTTTTATCAAAGTGGTCGAATCCGGCTCTATCGTCGGCGCCGCCAAGGCGTTGGGCGTCAGTGCCGCAGCGGTCAGCCAGACCATCAATCGCCTGGAAACACACCTCGGTGTGCGCCTGTTGCAACGTACTACTCGGCGCATGGCACTCACCGAAAACGGCGCGGTGTATTACGAAAAGGTCAAGCGCATCGCGGCGGATCTGGAGTCCGCGCAAAGTTCGATCAATCGCGAAGACAGCGAACTGCAAGGTCGCTTGAGCATCGCCTCGACCTCGGCGTTCGGCCGGCATGTGCTGGCGCCGCTGATTGCCGGTTTCGCCGCGCAACATCCGCGGCTGCTGATCGAGCTTTCGACCACCGACGGCAAGATCAATCACATCCAGGACGGCATCGATCTGAGCTTGCGGATCAAGCCGCAACTGGAGGACGGCATCGTCGCGCGCAAGATCGTGTCCCTGCCCTTCATCATGTGCGCCGCGCCGGCTTATTTGCAGCGCGCCGGCTGGCCGCAATCGCCTGACGATCTGCAAAACCATGCGTGCCTGGCGTTTCGTTACCCCTTGGACGGGCGCTTTCTGCGCTGGAGTTTTATCCGCGATGGCCAGCGTTACGACGCTGATATCAACGCGACTGCGATCAGCGACGACATCGACGCGCTGACGCAGATGGCAATCCACGGCGCCGGCATCACCCGACTGGCGGAGTTCGTCGCGGCTCCGTATCTGCAAAACGGCCAGCTGCTGCCGTTGTTTGCACAACGCGACGACGCAACTCATGCAGTTGTCGAGCCCATGGAGATTTTCGCCTGCGTGCAGGAGCGCGCGGCGATGACGGCCAAAGTCAGAGCGTTTATCGAGTATTTGACCGAGCACCTGAAACAGCGCTGGCCGGTGGATTTTTGATACAAGTCGAACTCGCCGAAACGCGCGGAATCAGGCACAGTCGCGCCTCGGTGATCGCTGTACATCCTTCATGGAGAACCAAAACAATAATGCTCACACCTTCACCCCAAACCTTCCGCGGCAGTTGCCTCTGCGGGGCCGTCAAATACCAGATCCGCTCACGGCCAAAAGCGCTTTCGCACTGCCATTGCAGCCAATGCCGCAAAAGCCACGGCGCAGCATTTGCCAGCTACGGCAGTGTGATGCGCGGCAACCTGGAACTGTTGCAGGGCGGTGAAGACCTCAAGTCCTACCAGTCTTCAGAATCGGTGGTGCGCCAGTTCTGCTCGCACTGCGGCTCGTCGATGTTCTGGTCGCGGGCACAGGGTGAATTTGCCGATTGGGTTTCGGTGGCGCTGGGCACACTGGATACGCACTTCACCTCGGATAATCAGAAGCACGTCGAGCTGACATCGAAAGCGTCGTGGTACGAGATGGCGGATCAACGGCCGAAGAGCCGCGCGTGAAGAGGGTAAACGGTGGTCGGGTTGATGCGACGGTTTCAGACGCCCGACGATCTGCTTAACTGAGTGGTTGCAGTTCGTTCTTAACGGAGGCCAGCCATGAAATTCAGTCATTCACTCACCGCACTGTTGGTAGTCGCCAGCCTGTTCGGTTGCGCCTCTTCATCTAGCCCCGGCGCAAATGTGACGCTCACCGCCACTCGCCAAAACAGCGGGCAGATCGGCAACGTCACGCTCGCCGACTGGGGCAAGGACACCGGTTTCAGCTTCTTCATCAGCGGCGCACCCAACGGGGCTTCCCTGCCCTTGCGGCTGTACGCCTTCGTCAACAAAGGCAGCTGCGCACAGCCCGGCCCGGTGGCCTATGCGATGAACGACAAGGTCAACACCGAACGCCAACCGGTGCGTGGTTGGGCCTTCTCAAGAAGCGCGCCGGTGCCGTTGTCGACGTTGCTGGCCGGTGAGTATTACGTGGTGGTGCGCACGGCCGCGACTGACGGCAATGTCGATATATTCTGCGGCGATATCCGCCATTAATTGAAAGCTGTGTCTGACAGATCGCTTTCGCGAGCAAGCCCGCTCCCACATTTGATTTGGGTGTACACGGGCTTTGTGTTCGACAGAATATCTGTAGGAGCAAAGCTTGCTCGCGAAGGCGTCGGCACAGACAACCTCTCCATCGCCTGACACACCGCTTTCGCGAGCAAGCTCGGCTCCTACAGTTATCGGGTGGTTTGATCGGGATTTTGGGTACGGCCGAGAACCCTGTGGGAGCCGGGCTTGCCCGCGAAGGCGGCGGCAAGGTCAACATGTTCATTGCCTGACACACCGCTTTCGCGAGCAGGCTCGCTCCCACATTTGATTTAGGGCGTACACGGGCCTTTGTGTCCGACAGAAATCTGTAGGAGCAAAGCTTGCTCGCGAAGGCGTCGGCACAGACAACCTCTCCATCGCCTGACACACCGCTTTCGCGAGCAAGCTCGGCTCCTACAGGATTTGGGATGTAACCGAGATTTTGGGTGCGGCCGAGAACCCTGTGGGAGCGAGCCTGCTCGCGAAGGCGGCGGCACGGTTAACATCAGCGTGGCAGGCAGTCCGGTTTTACATGGATCACCCTTGATTGGGTATATTCCTCCTCGTGCATTCATCGATGACGAGGTCTGTTTCATGAGCAAGTCGCCCTACGTTCCGCCCAAAGTCTGGAAACACGAAGCACCGTCCGGCGGCCAGTTCGCCAGCATCAATCGACCCACCGCCGGGCCGACTCACGACAAAACCCTGCCGGTCGGCAAGCATCCTTTGCAGTTGTATTCCCTGGCCACGCCCAACGGCGTCAAGGTCACTATCCTGCTCGAAGAGCTGCTGGCCTTGGGGCACACCGCTGCCGAATACGACGCCTGGCTAATCCGCATCAACGAGGGCGACCAGTTCTCCAGCGGTTTCGTCGAGATCAACCCCAACTCGAAAATCCCCGCCCTGCTCGATCACAGCACCGAGCCGCCGACTCGCGTGTTCGAATCCGGTTCAATCCTGCTCTACCTCGCGGAGAAATTCGGCGCCTTCCTGCCCAAAGATCCGGCCGGACGCACCGAAACGCTCAACTGGCTGTTCTGGCAAATGGGCGCAGCGCCCTATCTCGGCGGCGGCTTCGGCCATTTCTACGCCTATGCGCCGGAGAAGCTCGAATACCCGATCAACCGCTTCACCATGGAAGCCAAGCGTCAGCTCGACGTGCTCGATCGGCGTCTGGCGGAAAGTCCGTATCTGGCCGGCGACAGTTACACCATCGCCGACATCGCAGTGTGGCCGTGGTACGGCCAACTGGTGCGCAACAACGTTTATTCAGCGGCGGAGTTTCTCGCGGCGCAGGAATACACCCACGTGCAGCGCTGGGCCGAAGAGATCGCCAATCGTCCGGCGGTGATTCGTGGCCTGCGGGTCAATCGCACGTGGGGCGATGAGGCAACTCAGGTGCCTGAGCGCCATCAAGCCGAAGATTTAAGCTGACCCCCTCTCCCCCTCGCTGCCGATCACAATGTTCGTTGATCGGCAGCGACTCCCCGCTTCAGCCCCCGTGTTCTCAAACGCGCCAAATGTGAAAATTTCATTAACTAACTGACTCGTACGGGTTTCTTCGAGCGATTCGATCTGCCAGACTAATGCGAATAATTCCTACACGCAGTCGCAACAGATTCGTTTTTGTATTAATTGGGGAAGCAGATTGATGTCGTTTCACACCAAAAGCCGTCGTGCAAACCGTTCACCTAACCTGTTGGCACTCGCCATCTGCATGGCCAGTATCACCAGCGTTTCAGCGGATGAAACGCCTGAAACCAAGCCGAAAGATGACGCCCCAGCCACCGTTCTGGAGCTCGGCGCCACCGAAATCGGCGCCACGCAAATGAGCAGCACCACCGAAGGTTCGGGCTCCTACACCACCGGCCCGATGCAGACCGCGACCAAACTGCCACTGACCATGCGCGAAACACCGCAAGCGGTAACCGTCATCACCCGCCAGCGCATGGACGATCAGGCCATGACCAGCGTCAACGACGTGGTCAAAGCGACGCCGGGGTTGTTCCTCAGTCAGTCCAGCGGCCCGGGCCGGCAGACTTACAGCTCGCGCGGTTTTGACATCGACAACATCATGTACGACGGCCTGCCGAGTTCGTACCAGCCGTTCTCGATGGCCGTGCAACCGAATCTGGCGATGTTCGACCGCGTGGAAATCATTCGCGGCGCCACCGGTCTCGTTACCGGCGCCGGCAACCCTTCGGCCGCGATCAACATGGTGCGCAAACGCCCGACGGCCGAGCAGCAAGTCACCCTCACCGGCGCCGCTGGCAGTTGGGATGATTATCGCGGCGAGATCGACGCCTCCAGCCCGCTGAACGAGAGCGGCACCCTGCGCGGCCGCGTGGTGGGTTCCTATCAGGGCGCCGACAGTTTCCGCGACAAAGAACAAAACGATCACGGCTTGTTCTACGCCATCGGTGAAGCCGACCTGAGCGACAGCACCACCGCATCCCTGGGCTTCTCGCGTCAGAACGAGCAGACCAACTACTTCTGGGGCGGCTTGCCACTGGGCACCGACGGACACCACCTCGACCTGCCCCGCTCGACCTATCCCGGCACCGACTGGGAAAACAAGAAGCTGCAGATCGACACCGTTTTCGGCGATATCGAGCACCGCTTCAACAACGATTGGCGCCTGCACGTCGCGGGTTCCGCCTCGACGCTGAACGGCGAATTCTCCGGTACCTATCTGTCGCGCTACAGCGGCCCGCTGGAAACCACCGCCTACCAGTCGCACAACACCGACAAACAAAGATCGATCGATGCGTTTGCCAGCGGCCCGTTTGAAGCCTTCGGCCGCACCCACGAACTGGTCGTCGGTGCGAGCAATCGCGTCTACGATGCGACCTCCAAAGAATACGACCCATACACCACCGCCTGGCCGATCGGCGCGCCAAAACCTGATTTCGTGCGCGACAGCAAAACCCGTACCGTCACCACGCAGGACGCGGTTTACCTGACCACGCGCCTGAGCCTCGCCGACCCGCTGACACTGATCCTCGGCAGTCGCCTCGACTGGTACGACTACGACGACCGCAGCGGCGATGGCGACTTTAAAGTCACCCGCAACCTGACCCGCTACGCCGGCCTGATCTACAAACTCGACGATCACCATTCGCTGTACGCCAGTTACACCGACATCTTCAGCCCGCAATCGTCGAAAGACCTGTCCGGCAAAGTGCTCGATCCAATCGTTGGCGAAAACTACGAAGTCGGCGTCAAGGGTGAATACTTCAACGGTGCGCTCAACGCCAGCCTGGCGGTGTTCCAGATCGACCAGACCAACCGCGCCACCACCGCCGAAACGCAGTTGGGTTGCCCGGTCATGACCTGTTATCAGGCCTCGGGCAAGGTTCGCAGCCAGGGCGTCGACATGGAACTGCAAGGTGCGCTGACCGAAAACTGGCAAGTGGGCGCCGGCTACACCTACACCCGCGCGCACTACATCAAAGACGAAAACCCGGCCAACGATAATCAGCAGTTCGACACCGACACGCCGGAGCACCTGTTCAAGGTTTCGACGATGTATCGCTTGCAAGGCCCGCTGGAAAAACTCCGCGTCGGCGGCAGCGTCTACTGGCAGAGCCGCATGTACAACGACGTGCCAGTCGCCAACGGCACCTATCGCGTCGAACAGGGCAGCTATGCCACCGCCGACCTGATGGCCGGTTACGAAGTCAACCAGCACCTCGATCTGCAAGTTAACGCCAACAACATCTTCGACCGCGTCTACTACTCCGCCATCGGCTCCAACACCACGTGGGGCTCCAACGACAACTACGGCGATCCGCGCAGCTACATGCTGACCGCCAAGTACAAGTTCTAAAACGACCAACGGCGCCGGGATTTTCTCGGCGCCGTTGCATTTGTTGCGCTGGAGCAATTAGTCATGTCGGCTAATAAGAGATAGTCTTTGACAGATATCTTTTCGAAGCGCCCGCCATGACCGACCCGCAATTCTCAGCCGACATCGACGCGATCAGCAGCATAGACGCCGTGCCGGTAATTCTGAGCATGGTCAAACACCTCACCGGCATGCGTTTCGCGGCGGTAGCCCGCGTCACTGAGCGCAACTGGGTGGCCTGCGCTGTCGATGACTCGATCGATTTCGGCCTCAAACCCGGCGGCGAACTGGTGCTGGAATCGACCATCTGTCATGAAATCCGCCAACACCAGCAACCGGTGATCTTCGGCCACGCCAGCACCCACCCGATCTTTTCCACGCATCACACACCGATAACCTATGGCCTGGAAAGCTACATTTCCATTCCAATCGTCAAAGCCAATGGCGATTTTTTCGGCACGCTGTGCGCCATCGACTCAGTCCCGGCCAATCTCGATGAACCGGCCATCGCGAAAACCCTGACCCTGTTCGCCCAGTTGATCGCCATGAGCCTCGACACGCAAAGCCATCTGGCGGCCACCAAGGTTGAACTGGCCGATGCCAATGAACTTGGCCGATTGCGCGAGCAGTTCATCGCGGTGCTTGGGCATGATCTGCGCACGCCGTTGAGCGCGATTCGCATGAGTGCCGATCTGCTGGAAACCAAGACCGAGGAAAAACGTTCGCTGAATCTGATTTCGGCGATTCGCAACAGCTCGTTGCGCATGGGCGTGCTGATTGAAAACATCCTCGACTTTGCCCGTGGGCGACTGGGTGGCGGGATTCCGATCCAGCGCAAATTGGTCGATGACCTGCAACAGACGCTGCAGTTGACCCTTGAAGAAGTACAGGCGTCACACCCGCGAGCGACGTTCACGCACACGCTGAATGTGCCGAGCGGGGTGTATTGCGATGCGCTGCGCATCAGCCAGTTACTGTCCAATCTTCTGGGTAATGCGGCCACTCACGGTTCGGTACACGCGCCGATTGTCTTGAACGCCTACGCGGAGAACGATGAAATCGTGATCTCGCTGACCAACCAGGGCACACCGATTTCGGCACAATTGATGCCGCTGCTGTTCGAACCGTTTTCCCGTTCGGAAGCCGGCCATCGCAAAGAAGGTCTGGGGTTGGGGCTGTATATCGCGGCGCAGATTGCCACGGCGCACAACGGCACGTTGAGCGTGACCTCAGACGCCGAGTCGGGAACACACTTTGTGGCGCGGTTCCCGGCTCAGTTCAAGTGGGTTTGAGGCGATGGCTGCTTAAGACTGGTCGGCTGTCAGGCCGCCATCGCTGGCAAGCCAGCTTCCACAGTGTTTTCGTATGATCGGGATTTTGGAAACCCCTAGAAACCTGTGGGAGCGGGCTTGCTCGCGAATGCGGCGGCAGGTTCAGTATCCTCGTTGCAGGTACACCGCTTTCGCGAGCAAGCTCTGCTCCTACAAAAGCACAAGCAACATCAAAAGATCGCAGCCTTCGGCAGCTCCTACACAGGATGAGCGCAAGCTCGGCTGCAGCTTTTGATCTTGCGCTACCCGCCCCGTCGGCAGGCTGAGTGGAGGGATTGATCCGGGGGTGGGAGCGTAGCGACCGTTTGGCGCAGCCAAACACATCGAGAGGAGGTGCAGCGCAGCAAACCGGAGGCGATGCGCCCGGATCAATTCCGGAGGGAAGGAACCCCGAGCCCCAGCGAGCGGGCCGAACGCTGGGGCAAAGCCTTTTGGGTTACCTTTTCGGCGTCTGGAAAAGGTGACCCGCCGTAAGGGCGGAACCCTAAGCCGCCGTTACCGCAGCAATGGATATGTACCCAGTCAAAAAAAATCCAGCCGCCCAATCCGACGCCTTCGCGAGCAAGCCCGCTCCCAAAGTTGGAACCCAGCGCATCAAAAAAAACCGTCTACCGACGCATCGTCAGAATCGCCGCACCAAAACCAATAAACGTCGTCCCCACCACGCGGCTAACCCACCGCGACAGCGCGGGCCGGGTCAGTACGCCTTTGGCGCGTGATGCCAATGCTGCATAGACGCTGAGCGATGACACCGACAGCGCCATGAAGATCGAGGTCAGGATGAAAAACTGCGGCAGCAGCGCCGCGTCCTGATCGATGAACTGTGGGAACAGTGCGGTGAAAAACATCGTCGCTTTCGGGTTGGTCACGGCGGTGAGGAATGCCGATTTGAACAGCTTGCCGCGACTCGGGCGGTTTTTGCTGGTATCGCTGTCACTGCCAACTGCGAGCATTGGGCCCTTCTTCATCAGTTGCTTGACCCCGAGGTAGAACAGATAGCCGGCGCCGAGAATCTTCACCGCGTTGAAGAGCATCTCAGAACTGGCGAGCAAGGCGCCGAGGCCCAGCATCGCGGCGGCGGACAGGCAGAACAGGCCGCTGGCGTTGCCCAGGGAAGACCAGATCGTGCTGCGCTGACCGTGGGCCAGGCTGTTGTTGATCGCCATCAACGTCGCCGGGCCTGGGCTGGCGATTGCGATGGCGCCGACCAGGGTGAAGGTCAGAATCGAGTGAGAATCCATTTTCAGTGCTCGCGACAGGTGAGTGTCGGCATGTTACAGCAGCCAATCCGCCACACAACCTCAGGCCAATCATAGAACCTGTGGCGAGGGGATTTATCCCCGCTGGGGCGCGCAGCGGCCCTTCCTTTTCAATCTAAAGAGGGGCTGCTTCGCAGCCCAACGGGGATAAATCCCCTCGCCACAATGAATGCACTCATCCCAATCACAAGGCAAAAAAAGCCCCGCAACCCATAAAGGCGCGGGGCAAAGAATTGGTTGGTTGCGGCCAACCAAAGGAGCTCTTTCAGATACGTGTTCGCACAGTCTTCAGATGCAATCCTGTGCAGCACGTTCAAAACTGGAGGGCAGCAAGTTCGAGGCGAGCAAGTGTCGTTCATAGATAAACACCTTGCCGCCAGTGCCGGCCTTGTAAGCCTCCAGCACGTTGTCGGCGGAAATCTTGCTCGGCACCACGATCCGGTAGCTGCGCTGGGTCTGCGAAACGGTCGGGCTCAATGCACTGCCCTGCAACTTCGGCACCACGCAATCGGCGTATTGCGCCGGGGTCTTGCTGGTCTGCAAGGTCAGGCTCGGCGTGTTCGGGGCGGAAGCACAGCCGCCGAGCAACAAGGAAGCAACCGCCAGAACAGGCACAAATAAAGGACGCATCGGGTTCAATCCTGAAAATAAAAGGTTCGGTTTAACCGGCAATGGTTCAGCCTCACGGAGCCGCCATCGCCATTTATGTGTTGGGTTCAGCTCGCGGCCACCAGGGCCTTGAGCGAAGCGTCGAACTGCTTCAACGCATTCAGTTGCAGGTCACGCTGCTTGTCGATCTGCGCAGCGACGGCAGGCGCTGCCAGGTTATGCACCCAGACCGATGGCAAATTTTTCTCCACCGCGCCTTCGGCCTTGCCGATGTATTGCAGATTCGCGTCGTAGAACTTCGCGGTGAAACGCGCTTCAACCAGGCTGTTACGCTGGGTCAGCAAGCGATTGAACGTATCGAGCTTGACCACCACGTCCGGATGCGCCTGAATCAAGGCATCGAGATTGTCGTAAACGGTTACCGACAAAAACTGCTGCTGCAACGAACTGATCAACCAGTCGACCGCCAACTCCGGATCGGAACTGGCGACAAACGCTTCACGAATCCGCGAGTCCAGCGCATCTTTTGCGCCGTTCGCCGCCATGTCGTGGTAACGCTCCAGGTATTGCAGGTTTTCCAAGGTGTTTTCGCTGTACAACACACCGACCGTTTGCGTGTGTTTCAACGCCGCATTGCTGGCCGTGATCGGTTGCAAGTGACACGACCGGGCGTCGTCTGCGTAGGTCGGTGCAGCGGCAACCGCCCCGCCCATCAGCAGGGCGACCATGGCCAGTCGAGTCAATGTGTTCATCGCGCAAATTCCTTGAGCAGCGTGTTCGATGGAGGCAATTTTCCGCCTAACGCCGCTAAAGCAGAACTTCCGTTTCGTGATGATCACTATTACTTCCAGCGATAGTTGCGCGCCGTGTAGATTGATACACACTCAATTCCAACGAAAAATAATCACAGAGGATCTTTCCTTGAGAACGTTTGATCTGATCCGCGACGCCGTACTGCCCGACTTCCGTGATCGGGTGGCCGAATACCTTGTCCAGTACGAAAGCGTCCTGCTCGACAAAGACATCCACGACCCACAGCTCATTCTCGACACCGCCAATCAACTGCGCGGCTACCTGCGTGGGCTGAACACCACGCGGGTGTTAGGCATGGCCTATTGGGAAGAACTGGATCGACGGGTGGTGGACACCTGGCTCGCGCCGCAGCCATGACCGAACGCCCGACGCGCGACGGCTCACACCGTCCGCGTCCGGGCCGACACCAGTGGTCTGCGCGGCAACGCGCCCCCTGCGAAAAATACGCCCAAACGCTTACAATCGCCGGTCTTAATGCCCAATAGACAGGCTCGCTCAGAAATGCCGCTCGACCCTATTACAATGCTGACCATCTCGATCGCGCTTGCAGCCGCCGCGGCGCTGTACCTGGCGATCGAGTGGCGCAGCATTCGCGAGCCTTCCCTGCTGTTCTGGAGCGCCGGTTTCGCCACGATCACCGTCGGTTCCACCCTCGCCTTGCTACGCAGCAGCGGATTTTTGCTGATCGGCATCTGGTTCGCCAACGGTCTGCTGGTGACCGCACACTTTCTGTTCCTGCTCGGTGTCGCGCGCTTCACGCAGACGCGCCTGTCGAGCGCCTGGTACCTGATTTTCGTCACCTGGCTGGTGATGCTACTGCTGCCGGACGGGCCGCTGTGGTCGAAAGTCATGCTCGCGGCCAACTCGCTACTGGTGGCGCTGGCGACGCTCAAAGGCAGTTTTCTGCTGCGACCGCACGGTAAATCCCTGAGCGTCGGCGCCGTGCAATTGCGCTACGTGTTGCTGGTGCATGGCGCTTTTTATATCGCCAAGGCACTGACCGTGGTCATCCCCGGCACGCTGATTGATCTGGCGGCATTCCGTGGCGAGATCATCCAGATTTCACTGGTCGAAGGCGCGATGGCGATCATGCTGATTGCGCTGTCGATGACCGGCACCGAGCGCTATCGCCGCGAAAAAGAGATCGCCCGCCTCGCCGAACGCGACCCGCTGACCGCCCTCTACAACCGCCGCGCCCTGGAAAAACGTGCGCCGCGCTTGCTCGCCGATGTCTCGGCTGAACGCCCCGGCGCCCTGCTGCTGATCGATATCGACAACTTCAAACTGGTCAACGATCAGTACGGCCATATCGCTGGCGACCGCTTGCTGATCGCCTTGAGCGAGATGATTCGTTCGCTGCTGCCGCGTAATGCGCTGACAGCACGATTGGGTGGCGACGAGTTCGTCATCCTGCTCAACGGCGCCACAAGCGAGCGCATCGTCGAACTCGGCAACGTGCTGCGCGAGCAGTTTCTCGGCACCACTGCGCAGACGTTCCCCACCACCGAACCCGTCACCTTGAGCCTCGGCGCCACTCTGTTCGAGGTGCCGCCGGCCAGTCTGGCGGCGCTGATCGAGCAAGGCGACGCCGCGCTTTATGAATCCAAACGCGGTGGCCGCAACCGCATTCGCCTCACCGGGCTCCCACTTTCAGGATGAAAACACCATGACCAGCCTAGACACTGCTTTGCAAGACAGCGCCGCACCAGAAGGCGTTTGCTACGGCTGCGGCGGTAGCAATCCGCACGGTCTGCACATCAAAAGCTACTGGCATGAAGACGGCGTGCACGTCCTCGCCGACCACGTGCCGGACGCCAAATACTGCGGCTGGCCGGATCTGGTCTACGGCGGCTTGATCGCGATGCTGGTCGACTGCCACTCCAACTGGACGGCGATGGCCTACCACTACCGCGCCGAGAGTCGCGAGCCGGGCAGCCTGCCGCGTATCGATTGCGTCACGGGCAATCTGGGCATCAAATTCATCAAGCCGACGCCGATGGGTGTGCCGCTGACCTTGCGCGCCAGAGTTGAAGGAGAAGTCGGGCGCAAGTCGCGGGTGATCTGCGAAGTGTTTGCCGGTGATGTGCTGACAGCGGTGGGTGATTCGGTGTTTGTGCGCGTTGATACGGGATCATTGGCGGATGCAGCGCACGGACGTTAAGGTAATTTGAACTCAAAACTTTCATCAAGGATTGTGAATGTCGCTTATCTCGCAACGTGTCGAAATGGCCCGCAATGGCAGCAACGACAAAGTCATCTGCCGCATGGCTTCGGGCTGGGCAGTCATGGGCGATGTGCAGTTTCTGCCGGGTTATTGCCTGCTGCTGCCCGACCCGGTGGTGCCGAGTTTGAATGATCTGGACGCGGAGGCCCGGGCGGTTTACCTGCTCGACATGGCGCGCCTCGGGGATGTTGTTTTGGCGGTCACCGGTGCGCTGCGCATGAATTATGAAATTCTGGGTAATTCAGAGCCAGAGCTGCATTGCCATTTGTTTCCCCGTTACGCCACGGAACCGGACGACAAACGCAAAATGCCTGCGTGGTTTTATGACTGGAAGACAGCGGTGCCTTATACGGAGGATGTGCATGGGGAACTGCGGATGAGGATTGCGCAACGGCTGGAGCCCCTCACCCTAGCCCTCTCCCAGAGGTAGAGGGGACTGATTGGGGGATGCTGATGAGGTTCGCCGACCTGAAAGTGCTTTGCCGAATCCAGAATCGACTCGGTCAGACAGTCGATTTATGGAGAGATCGCCCAAGCCCCTCACCCTAGCCCTCTCCCAGAGGTAGAGGGGACTGATTGGGGGATGCTGATGAGGTACGCCGACCTGAAAGTGCTTTGCTGAATCCAGAATCGACTCGGTCTTCTGAGAGCGCTTCACCGAATCCATAATCGACCCGGTCGTTCAGGTCGATGTAACACGCAAGACACCTCGGTCGGCCCCCTCTCCCTCCGGGAGAGGGCTGGGGTGAGGGTAACAATTCAAGCTACTGAAAATCAGCCCGAGCCGAATGCAACTTCTTATAGCTCTCAATCAAGCGCAAATGCCGATCCAGCCCTTCCAGCTTCATGCTCGTCGGCGTCAAACCGTAAAACCGCACGCTACCGTTGACCGACCCAATCGCCGCATCCATCCGCTCGTCACCGAACATCCGACGGAAGTTGGCTTCGTAGTCTTCCAGCAGCAGGTCTTCATCCAGTTCCATCTCCAACACCACGTTCACCGCTTGATAGAACAAGCCGCGCTCAACCGTGTTGTCGTTGTATTGCAGGAACGCTTCAACCAGATCCTTCGCCTGTTCAAACTTCTGCAATGCGAGATAAATCAGCAAACGCAGTTCCAGAATCGTCAACTTGCCCCACGGCGTGTTGTCGTCGAATTCGATGCCGATCAGCGTGGTGATTTCGGTGTAATCGTCCTGCTCGCTGTTTTCCAGGCCCTGGGCGAGGTTGCGCAGGCCGACTTTGCTCAAGCTGTGCAGGTTGAGGATGTCAGCGCGGAATTGCAGGGCTTTGTTGGTGTTGTCCCAGATCAGGTCTTCGATCGGGTAGATCTCCGAGTAGTCCGGCACGAGGATGCGGCACGCCTTGGCGCCGATGTGCTCGTAGACCGCCATGTAGACTTCTTTGCCCATGTCTTCGAGGATGCCGAACAGCGTCGCGGCCTCTTCGGCGTTGGAATTTTCGCCTTGTCCGGAGAAGTCCCACTCGACGAATTCGAAGTCCGGCTTGGCACTGAAGAAGCGCCACGACACCACACCGCTCGAGTCGATAAAATGCTCGACAAAGTTGTTCGGCTCGGTCACCGCTTGCCCGGAGAACGTCGGCTGCGGCAAGTCGTTCAAGCCTTCAAAACTGCGGCCCTGGAGCAATTCAGTCAGGCTGCGTTCCAGCGCCACTTCGAGGCTCGGGTGCGCGCCAAACGAGGCGAACACGCCGCCGGTGCGCGGGTTCATCAGGGTCACGCACATCACCGGGAATTCACCGCCCAGCGACGCGTCCTTGACCAGCACCGGGAAGCCCTGCTCTTCCAGGCCTTTGATGCCGGCGAGGATGCTCGGGTATTTCTCCAGCACTTCCTGTGGCACATCCGGCAAAGCCATTTCGCCTTCGAGGATTTCGCGTTTCACCGCGCGCTCGAAGATTTCCGACAGGCACTGCACCTGCGCTTCGGCGAGCGTGTTGCCCGCGCTCATGCCGTTGCTGAGGTAGAGGTTTTCGATCAGGTTCGACGGAAAGTACACCACTTCGTCATCGGACTGGCGCACAAACGGCAGCGAGCAGATGCCGCGCTGGGTGTTGCCGGAGTTGGTGTCGTACAGGTGCGAACCGCGCAGCTCGCCGTCGCGGTTGTAAATGCCGAGGGTGTACTCGTCGAGGATTTCCGTCGGTAGTTCGTCTTTCGCGCCGGGCTTGAACCACTGTTCATCCGGGAAGTGCACGAACTCGGCGTTGGCGATTTCTTCGCCCCAGAACTGGTCGTTGTAGAAGAAGTTACAGTTCAGTCGCTCGATGAACTCGCCCAATGCCGACGCCAGCGCGCCTTCTTTGGTCGCGCCCTTGCCGTTGGTGAAGCACATCGGCGAATGCGCGTCGCGGATGTGCAGCGACCAGACGTTCGGCACGATATTGCGCCACGAAGCGATTTCGATCTTCATGCCGAGGTCGGCGAGAATGCCGGACATGTTGGCGATAGTCTGCTCCAGCGGCAGATCCTTGCCAGCGATGTAGGTGCCTGCCTCGGACGTGGAAACCGGCATCAACAAGGCTTGCGCATCGGCGTCGAGGTTATCGACTTCTTCGATGATGAACTCAGGGCCGGTCTGCACGACCTTCTTCACCGTGCAGCGATCGATCGAACGGAGGATGCCCAAGCGATCCTTGTCGGAAATGTCCGCTGGCAGTTCGACCTGAATCTTGAAGATCTGGTTGTAGCGGTTTTCCGGGTCGACGATGTTGTTCTGCGACAGGCGAATATTTTCCGTGGGGATGTTGCGGGTGTCGCAGTACAACTTCACAAAGTAAGCCGCACACAACGCCGACGAAGCCAGAAAGTAGTCGAACGGCCCCGGTGCCGAGCCATCGCCTTTGTAGCGAATTGGCTGATCGGCGATCACCGTGAAGTCGTCGAACTTGGCTTCAAGTCGAAGGTTGTCGAGAAAATTGACCTTGATTTCCATGCGGGATTACCAGAATACGGCTAAACGAATGGCCGCCATTATCCGGTTTTTGCGCGGGAAGTCTTGCGGTTTCGGGAACGGCCGATGACGGGTGCCGCGGTTATTTCGCCAACAACTCGCGCACCCGCCCACCCAGTGCGTCGACGGCAAACGGCTTGGTCAGCACGTGCATGCCGTTCTCAAGCTGACCACCGCCAAACACCGCGCTCTCGGCATAACCGGTGATAAACAGCGTTTTGAGGCGCGGGCGCAGTTGCAGTCCGGCTTCGGCCAACTGCCGGCCGTTCATGCCGCCGGTCAGGCCGACGTCGGTGACCAGCAAATCGATGTGCACATCGGAGCGCAACAGCTTTATCCCGGCGACACTGTCGGCGGCTTCGATCACCGTGTAACCGAGTTCGCCCAGCACGTCCGCCAGCAACATGCGCACGGTTGGCTCGTCGTCGACCAGCAGCACCGTCTCGCCGAGTTGCGAGACCGCGAGCGCGGCTTCGGCAGCGGCGTGTTCGTCCGGGCTCGCTTCGACGTGATGGCGCGGCAGGTAGATCGACACCTGCGTGCCCTCGCCCTCTGTCGATTGGATCTGCACTTGCCCACCGGATTGCTGCGCGAAACCATAGATCATCGACAGCCCGAGGCCGGTGCCCTGGCCGATCGGCTTGGTGGTGAAAAACGGTTCGAACACATGAGCCATGACGTCTGGCGACATGCCGGTGCCGGTGTCATGGACGCTCACGCACAGGTAATCGCCTTCGGGCAGATCGTTAACCCGAGCGGCTTCGCGATTCATCCACTGATTGGCGGTTTCCAGCGTGATGCAGCCGCCATCAGGCATCGCATCACTGGCATTGAGGCACAGGTTGAGCAGCGCGTTTTCCAATTGGCTTTTGTCGACGAACGCCGGCCACAGATCACTGCTGCCCACCGTTTCGACGACGATGCCCGGCCCGGCGGTGCGCTGGATAAGCTCGGCCATGCCGTACATCAGCGTATTGACGTTGGTGGCGCGCGGTTCGAGGGTTTGCCGGCGCGAGAACGCCAGCAAGCGATGCGTCAGGGCTGCCGCACGTTTCGCCGCGCTTTGGGCGGCGACCATGTATTTGTCGATTTCGCTCAAGCGCCCTTGGCCGATGCGTCGGTTCATCAGTTCAAGCGCACCAGAAATACTGGTGAGCAAATTGTTGAAATCGTGAGCGAGGCCGCCGGTCAACTGCCCCACCGCTTCCATTTTCTGCGACTGGCGCAGCTTCTCTTCAGCCTGCATTAACTCAGCGCTGCGCTCGGCGACACGCTGTTCCAGGGTCTCGTTGAGTTCGCGCAAACGCGCGGCGGTCTGGCGTTGTTGCTCTTCGACTTCACGCAACGCTTCTTCAGCGATGGTGCGTTCCAGCAGGTCAGCGGCTTGGCGGGCAAGAATATCCAGCAGGCGCAGGTCGCGCTCGGAGGGATGGTGCGGTTTGCTCCAGTGCGTCGAGATCATGCCGAGCAAGTGGCCGTCACGCGACAGCAACGGCGTGGTCTGCGCCGCGCGAATACCCGTGCGGCGAAACGCGAGCAGGTCTTCGGTGCCGGCAATGTCGGCCCATTGTTCGAAGTCGGGAATGATCGCGCGCTGGCCGAGTTTCAGCGCCAGCGTGCAACTGCTGTAAGCCGCCGGGCTGACGTACTGCCAGAACCCCACCGCCTCGGCCGGCAAACCATGGGAATACAACAGTTGCAGCTCGCCACTGTGGCCGGCGCCATGCTCGGGCGTGCACAACAGTTGCATCGTGCCGAACTGCGAACCGGTGATAAAGACTGCCGCGTCGACGATTTTGCCGTAAAGCGCCTCGCGATCCTGCTCGCCGATCAGGCTGACGCTGATGCTGTGCAGCAATTCGATGTCCGAAAGCGCGGTTTGCGCGGCGGACAGGTTGCCAGGAGCCTGGTCTAGAGGAATGGCGACGGTAAGGCCAGTCATGAGGGGCTCCCGAGAGCTGCAGATAATCTGGCCGAAGCCTACCAGTTAACGTCTGCCCACGCGAAACACTAGACAGGTGGCTTTCCGATGGCCACAGCTTTCAAGCAGTTCGGGGCGACATGCTCACGCAAAGTCTTACGGAACATTGCGCCGGTGCTAATGTTCAAGATGCAGTAGATACCGGATCAAGGATGAGCTCATGGACTTCTCCACAGCGGCGGCGCCTTTTTCGACTGTCCAACGCGCTGTTACTCGCCGACTGGCTATCGCCATCGCGGCGTTATTCATTACCGGAGCCGTGGCGGCGATCGGCACCCTGCTCAGCATCGCGACTGAGCTTGATCGCCAGGAGATGAACGACAACCGGTTTTACTCGGCCCGGGCGCTGGAAAACCGCATCACCTCATCAAAAAGCTATATCACCAGTTACGCTTACTGGACGACGGCTTACGAACACTTGAGCGGCACGGTCGACAAGGATTGGGCCTATACCCAGCAGAACATGGGTAAAACCCTGTTTACCAGCGACGGTTACGAAGGGATCTTCGTTCTGAACGGCGATCGCACCCAATACGCCGTTGTTCGGGGGCAATTGCTCGACGCGGACATCTCCGGATTTCTGCAGATCGCTGCTTCCACTCTGATCGATCAGGTTCACAGCCAAGGCGATTTGACCAAACCGGTCAGCACCTATTCGCTGTTCGAAGGCTGGCCGGCACTGATAACGGCCGCCGCCATCATTCCCAACGATGAACGACCGCTCAGCGATCCCCGCGCGCTTTCGGTGCTGGTATTTGTCGATCAATTGACTCCGACCAAATTGCGCAAGATCGGCAGCGGTTTTGGCCTGGACAATCTGACGCTGGCGCCAGACCAGACCCTGGACGACAGTCAGCCGCGCGTGCCCATCGACAGCACCGGGTACAGCTTGATTGCAGATATGGAGCATCCCGGCAGGCAATTGCTGTGGTCACTGATGCCGACGCTGGTTGCCACGATGCTGGTGTTGATGTTGCTGACAGCCTACTTTTTCCGCCACGCCTTGCGCTCGTCGCAATACGTCGACAAAAGTTTTGCCGCGATGCGCGCAGCGAATCTGGCGCTGGAGACCGCCAACCGGGCACTCGAAGCCAGTGAAGAACGTTTTCGCGCAGTCGCCGAAGCAGCCTCGGACTGGATCTGGGAGAGCGACGCTGACCTCAACCTCACCTATCTGTCTGCGCGTTTCAGCACCGTCACCGGTTATGCGCAAGCGCAATGGCTGGGCGAAAACATCGGACACCTGCTGTTCTGCGATACCACACCACTCGATCTGTGGCTGAGGAAACTCGCGGTGGACAGCAATGCCAGCGACTTGCGTTGCATTTATCGCGATCAGTCCGGCCAGCAACGTTACTGCCGTCTGTCCGCCAGACCCACCGTTGACGGGCAAACGGTGATTGGCTATCGCGGTACTGCGAGCGATATCACTGACGAAGTCGCTGCCCATGCGCAGATTCAGCATTTGTCCATGCACGACGCCCTGACCGGATTGCCCAATCGCAACAAACTGGGGCGCTATCTGGATGACGCGTTAATGCTCAAGGAACACGCCCCGCCGCTGTCGCTGCTGATGATCGATCTGGATAACTTCAAGCCAATCAACGACTCATTGGGTCACCCTGCCGGGGATGCGGTTCTGCAAGAAGTTGCCGCGCGTCTGCGCGAATGCACCCGTGACAACGACATCGTTGCGCGGCTCGGTGGCGATGAATTCGTGGTGGTGCTGAACGGTATGGACACCCACAACGAACTCGACAAATTCTGCACGCGTCTGATCGGCAGCCTGCATGAACCGGTGATTTTCGAAGACCATCCGCTGCACCTCGGCGCCAGCATCGGTATTGCCTTGAGCCGACGCCAGGGTCAGGTACCCGCCGAGCTGATTCGCTGCGCCGACATTGCCCTCTATCAGGCCAAATCCAACGGCAAAAACACCTGGTGCTATTTTGAAGCGCACATGAGCGACCAGATCCAGACGCGCCGCCAGATGGAAAACGACCTGCGTCTGGCCCTGCAAAACAACGAGCTCGTGCTGCACTATCAACCGCGCTACACGGTGGATGGCAAGGACATCGTATCGGTGGAGGCTCTTGTGCGCTGGGAGCATCCGACCCAAGGTTTACTGGGGCCCGACCTGTTCATTCCGTTGGCTGAGCAGACTGACCTGATTGTCCCGCTGGGTCGCTGGGTGTTGCGCGAGGCCTGCGAAACAGCGCTGACCTGGCCGGAAGATATCTTGTTGTCGGTCAACCTTTCCCCCGCCCAGTTTGCCCTCAGCGATGTTGTCGAAGACGTGCGCGAGGTACTCGTCGAGACGCGCTTCCCCGGCACACGGCTGGAGCTGGAAATAACCGAAAACGTAATGCTCAACGACACCGACGGTGCGTTGACCACCATGACCGCGCTTAAGGAACTCGGGGTGAGGTTGAACATGGACGACTTCGGCACCGGCTATTCATCGCTGGGCTACCTGCGCGCGTATCCATTCGACGGGATCAAAATCGACAAGCGATTCATTGCCTCCATCAGCAGCGGCGCCAATGATCGAGCGGTGGTGCAGGCCATCATCGGTCTTGGCAAGGCCATGGGGCTGACCGTCACCGCCGAAGGTGTGGAGACCGAAGAGCAACTGGCGATTCTCGGCAAGGATCAGTGCAACGAAGTGCAGGGTTACTTCATGAGCCGCCCAATCGAGAAAGGCGCCTTCGCCCGGCTGTTGAGTGATTCCAGAGCGGCGCAACGCGCGGACGCGCCTGCAAAAATAACGGGCCCGGTCGTATGAGCTGCATTGAGCGAAACAGCGTCAGGCACTGAAGATTTAGCGCACCAGTAACGCTTCATGCACCTCGATCGACGGGATCGCCACTTCAGCGCGACGGCTGTCGAGCCAGCCACGGGTTTTGCCCACGTCGAAAATTTGCCCCTGCTCGATCAGTGCCAGCAACAGCTCGTCGGCCACGCGATAGCGTCCGCAGTCAGGACAATCGCGTTCTTCCCATGGGCCTTGGCATTGAATGCGCTCAGCGCCCCCCGCACAAATCAAACAGCTCATCGCAGATACCTTTTTTATAGTTTTTACCGGCCCGACCTGGGGACGAACCGCTGGTTGTCTGGTCGACAGAATGAATCGGGTAAAAGTTCGCGCAGATGACGTTTTCAGGACAGTCAGGTCGCAACTGCCATTGCCTTGCCAGCAAGCATCGACTCACGACGGTTCACTGACTCGAACCTTGCCGCTGAACACCTTGAAACCGTAGGTGTTGTAAATCAGCGTCACGGGGATCAGTACGGCGAACCCGATCAGCATGAACATCTGGCTTTTCGGGCTGGATGTGGCGGCTTGCAAGGTCAGATCCGGCGGAACGATCAACGGGAACAGCGCGATCAGCATCAGCGCGAACGCCAGCACAAACACGCCGAGTGCCGCGAACAACGGCACAGCAGAAAAGCGACTGCGGAAACCGCATTTGAACACCACCATAAACGCAATGAGCAACGTTATCGCCGGCCCCCAAACGCGCACATCGGTCAGCCGTTGTGCGTATTGCCCGTGCAAGGTTGTCGTCCATGTCACCAGCGCCAACAGCAAAACCACCGTGATCACCGCCAGCACGTTGGCCTGACGCGCGGATCGCTGCTGTAACTCGTCAACGGTTCGCCAATACAGCCAACAGGCGCCCAGCCACGTATAGCCAAACACCAGCACTGCCCCACAAAACAGCGGAAACGGCCCCAGCCATTCAGCGCCATTGCCGGAATATTGCGTGCCTTGGTGCGGCACGCCTTGCACCAGCGTGCCCAAAATCACGCCTTGAATAAAACCGCTGAGCAGCGAGCCGCACAACAACCCACCGTCGACCACGCGCTTGATTGCCTCGTTGGGCGAATGGTCGCGAAACTCGAGTGCCACCGCGCGCAGGATCAACGCCAGAAACATCAGAATGAAAGGCAGGTACAGTGCCGGCAACAAAATCGCATACGCCAGCGGAAACAACGCGAGCAGGCCACCGCCGCCCAGCACCAGCCACGTTTCATTGGCGTCCCAGATCGGCAGAATGGTTACCGCCATGGCGCGGCGGTGCTGGCTGTTTTCGGTCAAGCCGAGCAGCACACCGACGCCCAGATCCGTGCCGTCGAGCAGCACGTAATTCATCACGGAAAAGGCCAGCGCCGCAGCGCACAACAGGGTTGTCCAGTCGCTGTCCATCAGGAATGCCCTGTTTCGTCGGCCAGCGTCGGCTGCGGCCCGGGTTCATCGGCGTGCGGGGGTTCGCGCAGCACACGCAGGAGCACCCACAGGCCAATGCCAAAAATCAGTAGATAAAACACCAATATCATCCAGGTCGATCCGAGCACTTGCTCGCGAGACACCGACGACAGACTGTCAGCCGTGCGCAGCAGACCGTAGACGGTAAAGGGTTGGCGGCCGACCTCGGTGACCGTCCAGCCACTGAGCATCGCCACCAGCCCGGCCGGCGCCATCAACGCGCAGCTCCATAGCCACCAACGTGCCGTGTACAGGCGCTGACGGCGACGCAATAGCAGACTGATCACGCCCTGCCCCAGCATCAAGACGCCCAGTCCGACCATCAGCCGAAATGCAAAGAACACTGGCGCTACGGGCGGAATGTCCTGCGTCGGGAATTCATCGAGCGCGGCGATGGTGCCGCTCAGGTCATGGGTCAGGTACAACGAGCCGACGCGTGGAATCGCCACTTCCCAGTGATTTTGCCGCTGCGTCATGTCAGGCCATGCGAACAACCGTAACGGTTCGCCGGCGCCTTCAGGAGGACGCGTCCACGAACCTTCAATGGCGGCGACTTTTTGCGGCTGCACTTTCAGACTGTGCTGGCCATGCAGATCGCCGACCACTATCTGCACCGGCATCAGCACGACGATCAGCCATAACGCCATGGAAAATTGCAGGCGGGCACGCGGATTGTTTGCTTCCTTCAGCAACTGCCAGGCACTGGCACCGGCCACCAGCGTCGCGGTGCCGAGCAGCGCTGCCAGGGTCATGTGCGCCAGACGATAAGGAAACGATGGATTGAAAATGATCGACCACCAGTCTTCGGCGATAAAACGTCCGTCGGCAGCCATCGAATAACCGGCGGGCGTGTGCATCCACGAGTTGGCCGAAAGAATCCAGAACGCGCTGAACAGCGAGCCCATCGCCACCGCACAGGTGGCGAAAAAATGCAGGCGCGGCCCGACCTTCTTCAGGCCGAACAGCATGATGCCGAGGAAACCGGCCTCGAGAAAAAACGCCGCCAGTACTTCGTAGAACATCAACGGGCCAAGAATATCGCCGGCCTGCACCGCCAGCCGCGACCAGTTGAGGCCGAACTGATACTCCAGAATCAGCCCGGATGCGGTGCCCACCGCGACATTCAGCGCAAAGACTTTCAGCCAATAGCGGTAAACATCGAGATAGATCTGCCGTCCGCTCTTCAACCACAGGGCTTCGAGCACCATCAGGAAATTTGCCAGGCCGATAGTCAGCGCGGCCAGCACGATGTGGAAACTGATGGTCAGCGCAAACTGGCTGCGCGCTGCCATCAGCGCTGAGTCGAGCGATTCCATGGCGGCACTCAACCGTTGCCGGTTTTATCGGTGCGCTTGATCGGGATGCGTGAACACGCTACCCGCATCGCGAACCAACTGTCGCCATTCGGCGCTGGTGATCAGCCCTTGCTCCTCCATGTCATCGGCGGCTTTTAACAACTCGTCATATTGTTCTTCCGGATCCAGGCGCATGTGCGATTGCGTCGCCAGTTTGCGCCATGCCGCCAGTGATTCTTTCTTCCGCTGATCGAACATAGGGGATTTCTCATCGAGGGCTTGATCGATAGAGATAAGTCCTTCCTGCGTCGTTCAGCGCGGGCGACGGATGGAGAGTGTTTATGCCGGTTGCGGATTCTCCTGAAAGAATCGCTTGGGCAACACTGCCGGGCACAGATGGATGATCGACATGCGCACCACGTGATTGAGCATCACAAACGCCGGGTCGAGTTTGAGCAGCAACGCCGCTGCCGTCATCACCTCGACGCCGCCCGGTACCCACGACATGAACAATGCCAAAAACGGCTTGCCGGTGAACTGGCTGAACGCGAAGGCAATCGCCAGCGTCGAGCAGAACGTCAGCGCGGTGACCACCAGCCCGGCGCGGATGTAGCGGACGAAATCCTTGAGGGTGATGTCTTTGAGACGGATACCGATCAGGCCGCCGAGCAGGATCAGCGCGACAATCGCCAGTGGCTCGGGCACCTGCAAATCGGCGTGAAACCCGACGTTGGCCGCCGCTGTGCAGAGCAACCCGGTGAGCATGTACGGCGCGGGGACGTCGAAGCGTTCCAGCAGATACCCGGCGAGCACTGCCGCCAGCGCGGGCGGGATCACTCGCAGGTAATCGTCCAGCGCGCCCAGAGTCGGTGCCGTGTTGTCTGCATGACCGCCCGCGATGAGCGTCACTACCAGCAACAACGCGAGCAACCGCACGATGTGTACAAAGGCTATGCGCCCCGAGGCCGGGCCCTCCGCGCTGGTGACCGTCATCACCGCCGCCATCGCGCCGGGTATCGAACCGAGCAGGCTTTCCACATGACCCCAGCGTTCCATGCGCCGCAGCCAGTTGTAGCCGACGACGATTTGCGCGGTCATGCAGATCAGCAGGCCGAACAGAATGCTGAAATCGCTCAGCTCGCCGAGCATTGAAGCGGTGACAATCGAGCCTACGCTGACGCCGAGCAATAACTGCACGGCGGCCACGAACGGGTAAGGCATACGCATGCGCACGCCGATTTTGCTTAACGCGGTGACCAGGCAGATCGCCCCGATCAGCTCGCCCAGCGGCAGGCCGGTGAGGTAACCAAGCCATGCGCCGAGCGCGGCTACGGGGATCGGGATGAGGCTTTCGAGCAGAGTCTTCATTGAATATCCATGTTGTTCTGAAGGCGATGTTGAGAAGCCGCAGGAATTTTCGGAAATATTTTTAAACATTTTTATAAGATGAACGCTGGACGGATCCAATACCGATTTCCGACCGATTGATACCCAAGGATGAACATGCTCGATCTGCGCCGCCTGCGTTACTTCCTGATCGTCAGCGACGAATTGCACTTCGGCCGCGCCGCCGCACGTCTGCACATCGCCCAGCCACCCCTGACCCGGCAGATTTCGGCACTGGAAAAAGAGCTGGGGTTTCAGCTGTTTGATCGCAGTAGCCGCAATGTCACGCTCACTGCAGAGGGGCGGCATTTTTTACCGCATGCGCGAGCGCTGCTGGAGCAGGTGGAAATGACCGAAGGCATTACGCGCAAGCTGGCGACGGGCTCTGCCGGGCATTTGGCGGTGGGGTATGCGAGTTCGATTGCGCTGTCGGATGTGTTTAGCGAGACGCTTAAGCGGTTTTGTTTGTTGTATCCGGATGTTCAGGTAACGGTGGATGAAGGGGCTTCGAATCATCAGTGTGCGCAGTTGATTGAGGGACGGCTGGATATTGGCTTGAGTCGTTTGTTGCCGGTTGGCGAGGATGCGCGGATTCAGGCGATTTGTTTGGGCAATGAACCGTTGGTGGCGGCGGTTGCCAGTGATAGCGCGCTGGCCTTGCAGGATCGGGTGACGTTGGCTGAACTGAGCGCTTATCCGTTGATTGCGTTCCCGCAGGATTATGGTTCGGGGTTGAATGACATCGTTGAAGCGCTTTTTCGCCTGCATGGGCTGACGCCGATCGCTGGCCCGACGGGCAAACAGATTACCTCGATTGTTGCGCTAGTGGCGGCTGGTCGAGGGGTTGCGGTGGTGCCTGAATGTGCGCGGGCGCTGGTTAAGCGTGGCGTGGTTTATCGGCCGCTAGCCGAGCCAGGTGCCGTAGCGCCGCTGTTGCTGCTGACGCGCAAGCATGAACGCAGTGCGCGGGTGCAGGCGTTTGTCGAAGTAATCAAACAGACAACGCCACCTCTGTAGGAGCGAGCCTGCTCGCGAAAGCGGAGTGTCTGTACCGGAGATGGTGACTGACCCACCGCTTTCGCGAGCAAGCTCAGCTCCTACAAAGATTTGTGGGGTGATCGGGGATTTGTGTACGGCCAAGAACCCTGTAGGAGTGAGCCTGCTCGCGAAAGCGGAATGTCTGTACCGGTGATGTTGCCTGACCCAAAGCAATCGCCAGCAGGCTAGCTCCCACAGGGATTTGTGGGGTGTTCGGGATCTTCGGTACGACCGAGCTCCATGTAGGAGCTGAGCTTGCTCGCGAAAGCGGTGGATCTGTACCGGAGATGGTGACTG
>NZ_JASCPK010000067.1:0-31155 GCF_029959385.1 Pseudomonas sp. PS01303 | reverse complement strand
TAGGAGCTGCCGAAGGCTGCGATCTTTTGATCTTGGTTTTATAAAAAAGATCAAAAGATCGCAGCCTTCGGCAGCTCCTACAGGGTGTCATTTATCCATCGGAGTTTCAGTTGATGTCCGAAACCACAAACAATCCGCCGGTCACAGACCCGGCGTCACCCTATGAATCACTCAATTCGAAAAAGCTTCATGCGGCGGCTGAGCGCGCGCTCGATCATTATCTTGCGCCTGAGAAAATCATGGCCACACCGTACAGCCCCAGCACGCTGTTTATGGTTAATCCGCAATCTGATACCGAAACTTTGCTGGCCAATGCTTGCGAATCGCTGGCCTCGGCCACGGTGATGCTGGGGGATTTTGCCGGGATGCTGGAAGGGCCGAATCGCAATACGTTGCTGGGGATTGCGCAGGTGGTGATGTTGGGGGAATTGGCGGTGAACAAGGCGCTGGATAATGTTGTGCCGAGTGCGTGAACCGCGACCCTCACCCCAACCTCTCCCAGAGTTATTGGGGACTGACCGAGTTGTCTGGGCGTTATACATCGACCTGAAAAATCCAGTCGATTATGGATTCAAAGCAGCACGTTCAAGTCGGCGTATCCCTCCAGCATCCCCCATTCAGTCCCCTCTCCCTCCGGGAGAGGGCTAGGGTGAGGGGCTTTTCAAGCTGCCCTCTGATCGCGCAGGCAGATCTGCTCAACAGCATCCACACGATCTTCAGTAAACGTCTGTAATAGATCAACGTCCTTTCCCCTCACCCCAGCCCTCTCCCGGAGGGAGAGGGAGCCGACCGAGGTGTCTGGCGTTATACATCGACCTGAAAAAACCAGTCGATTATGGATTCGGCAGAGCGTCCGCCCTCCATCCCCCGTCTTTGACACTCCCCCACCTAACACCCACCACCTGTGACGACAGTTCACACCCTCTTTGAACCATTTAGGGCTAATGCCCTCCCCTCCAAGCGCTTAGGGTACGGCCCATCGCCGTGTCGTTGCGGCGATTCAGACAATAATAAAGACGTTCATTCGAGGTACGAGCCGATGCGTGATGACAAAGACAAGGCTAACAACCAGCTAGGGAATGGCTTGAAAGGACGGCAAGTCACGATGATTTCGATCGGCGGCGTGATTGGCGCCGGTCTGTTTGTGGGTTCGAGTAATGCCATTGCCACTGCTGGCCCTGCGGTGCTGGTGTCGTATGTCTGTGCAGCGATCATTGTGGTGCTGGTCATGCAGATGCTCGGCGAGATGGCGACTGCGCGGCCGGATACCGGGTCGTTTTCTTCCTATGCCGATCAGGCGATTGGTCGCTGGGCCGGGTTTTCCATCGGTTGGTTGTACTGGTGGTTTTACGTGTTGGTGATTGCCATCGAAGCGATTGTCGCCGGCAATATTCTGGGCGACTGGCTGGGGATTTCGAATTTGATGGCGGCGTTCGGCGTCACGTTCGCATTGATCCTGTGCAACAGCCTCAGCGTCGGTTCGTTCGGTACACTGGAATATTGGTTGTCGCTGTTTAAGGTCGTGTCGATCGTCGGCTTCATCATCCTCGGCGTGCTGGCGATTTTCGGGATTTTGCCGGGTTCCTCCACCAGCGGGATTTCCAATCTCTACGCCAACGGCGGTTTCGCGCCCAACGGTAATGTGGCGATTGTCGCCGGGCTGCTGACAGCGATGTTCAGTTTCCAGGGCAGCGAGGTGGTGACCATTGCCGCCGCTGAATCCAAGGATCCGAAAGCCAATATCAAGAAAGCCATTCGTGCCGTGGTCTGGCGTCTGGGCTTGTTCTATCTCGGCTCGATGTTTGTGGTGGTGTGCCTGATTCCGTGGAACGCCCCGGATCTGGCGCAGGGTTCTTACCAGGCTGTGCTGAGCGCGATGAACATTCCGTGGGCGCCGCAGATCATGGGCATTGTTGTACTGGTGGCGGTCACCAGTTGCCTGAACTCGGCGATCTACACCGCTTCGCGCATGGCCTACTCGCTGGCCCGTCGCGGTGATGCGCCGAACGCGGTGTCGCACACCACCCGTCACGGCGTGCCGCTGCTGGCCGTCGCGCTTACATCGGTTGCTGCGCTGACGGCGCTGACCGCCAACTACATGCTGCCCAAGCAAGTGTTTCAGTTTCTGCTGGCCACCAGCGGCGCATTGGCCTTGCTGATGTACCTGGTGATCGCCGTCACGCAACTGTGCATGCGCCGCAAATTGGTCGCCCAAGGCAAAAAACTCGAAGTGCGCATGTGGATGTTTCCGTATCTGACGATCCTCACGATCGTGTTCATCCTCGGCGTGTTCGCGATCATGGCGGCCTTCCCCGGTCAGCGTGCGGAACTGCTCTCGACCCTTGGCCTGACTGCGGTGCTGGTGATCATCGGCGCGTATTTGCAGAAGTCGCAGCCCGAGCTGTCGGCCCGACGCAGCGCCATGGCGCCAGTTGAAACCGCCACCCCGCAAGTATTGGCCTGAACACCGCCCGCCGCTGTGACTGAGCGTCACAGCAAGTGTGCCGGCGACCTGCTTTTTCACGACTGATCTCCACCCTACTCTGCTTGAAACCCCGGCCAACAACCGGCCGGGGGTTATCAAAACTTACAAGGAACGCCTCATGAGTATTGCGCCTAAACCTGATGAACTGGCCATCCCGTATCAACTGCCGCAAGTGCCGTACATGGCGCCCGACATGGTGCACCCCGGCGTCCTCGGCCAATGGCTGGAAGACGATCAACTGTGGGTGCCGGTGACCGATTCGGTGTCGTTCAAACCGGTGTTGCTCAGCGTGTCCGGTGGCTATTACATCAACCTGCTGCGCGTGCGTAAAAGCGGTGTGCTCTCGCGCCATCGTCATACCGGCGGCGTGCACGCGATGGTGCTTAAAGGTCGCTGGTACTATCTGGAGCATGACTGGGTCGCCGAGGAAGGTTCGTTCGCGTTCGAGCCGCCGGGCGAGACGCACACCCTATTCGTGCCGGAAGATGTCGAAGAGATGATCACCTGGTTCCACGTGCAGGGCGGTTACACCTACGTTGATCCGCAGGGTGTAGCGGTCGGTTACGAAGACGTTTTCACCAAACTGGAAACCGCTCGCGCGCATTACAAAAAGCTCGGGCTGCCAGACGATTACATCGAACAGTTCATTCGCTGATCGACGCCGTGGCAGGCGTCGGATCGACACGGGAGGCAAGTCTTGGATAACTACTCGCAGCTGCTGGCGTTTCTTTGGGCCACGGAGCACGGTAACTTTTCAGCGGCCTCTCGCGCCCACGGTCTGACGCCGTCGGCCATCAGCAAGCTGATTTCGCGTCTGGAAGATCGCTTGCAGGTGCGCCTGTTTCAACGCGGTACGCGCAGTTTGTCGCTGACCGAAGAAGGCGCGGCCTATCTGGTCAGCGCCCGCGCGGTGATCAACGCGATGGCCGAAGCCGACTCACTGGCCGAAGCGTTTCCGACGCGGGTCAGCGGCATGCTGCGGATTCACACGATGTCGACGTTTGCCAAACACCAGATCATTCCGTGGCTGCCGGAGTTTTTGGCGGGCTACCCCGGGTTGACGATTGATATCCAGATCGGCGCGCAATTTTCCGATCAATTCGATCAAGGGCTGGATCTGGCGATTCACAGTGGCGTGCTGCCGGACTCCACACGCATCGCCCGCAAGATTGGCCAGAGTCGCTGGATTATCTGCGCCTCCCCGGACTACCTCGCCCGCCACGGAACGCCCGAGCACCCGCAGCAATTGCTCGATCACACCTGTTTCAGCTTCGGCTTCAACAGCGTGTGGAACGATTGGGATTTCCTCATCGATGGCAACCCGACCAGCATCCCGGTGATTCCCAAAGCGACTTTCGCTCAGGGTGATCTGCTGCGCGATCTGGCCCTCAGCGGCGCGGGCATTGTGCGCTTGGCCGAGTTTCATATCGGCCACGACATCCGCGAAGGTCGCTTGATCCCGTTGCTGCAGAGCTACAGCCCGGACAGCTTCGAACCGATTTACATGATCTACACCAATCGCAAGCACCTCAGCCCCAGGATCCGCGTGTTCCGCGACTTTCTTGAGCAGAAACTCGCGCAGAGTCCGTGGAACACCGAGCGCGGCTGAACGCTCACCTATTAATAAGCACAGAGGCTTCTATGCGTAACCTGATTGGCGATGTTTCCAGCGCCGCGCGCATCCTTCCGGAACTCAATGGCGAAACCCTGTTTATCCGCAACGGCAAGGATGCCTATGTGTATGACGATCAAGGTCGTCGCTACATCGACACCGCGCTTGGCTTTGGCGCGGTGCTGTTGGGGCACGCCAATAATCGCGTCAACGAACAGGTGGCGGCGGCGTTGGCCGATTCTGCCGCGCCATCCTGGGCGCATGTCCGTGAACACGCGGCGGCCTCGGCACTGGCGGCGCACACCGGCGCGCTGAGCAAAGTGATTTTCACCAACTCCGGCAGTGAAGCGGTGCACCTCGCCTGCCGTGCGGCGCGCGCTTATACCGGGCGCGGGCGTATCGCGAAAATGGCGGCGGGGTTCGATGGGTGGTTTGATGACGTCAGCTTCGGCAATGTGTCGTCCAGTGAGGCGAATTTCGCTGATGGTCAGCGACCTTCTACGCCGCGCACTACGTTGCTGCGCTTCAATGACTTCGCTGATGTTGAGCGACTATTTGCTGAGGATTCCGACATTGCGGCGGTGATTCTTGAGCCGATGCTCGCCAATGCCGGCTGCATCATGCCGGCGCCGGGGTATTTGCTGCATGTGCAGGAAGTCGCGCATCGGCATGGGGCGCTGGTGATCTGTGATGAAGTGTTGATGGGGTTTCGTTTATTCGCCGGGCTCGCGGGTTTGCAGGCAGGGCTGGATCCGGACATCGCCAGTGTTGGCAAGGCGATTGGTAATGGTGTGCCGGTGTCGGCGATTGTCGGCAAGCCGCATATTTTGGCGGGGTTTGAGGAAGGTCGCGTGCTGCGTGGCGGTACGTTCAGCGGCAACCCGATGGCGTGCGCGGCGGTGATCAGCACCTTGGCGCAACTGGATGACGCGGATTATCAGCGTTTGATTGCTCGGGGTGAGGCGCTGCGCGTTTCGGTGGAGGCCTCGTTCAAGGCGCATGGGATGACCGTGAGCACCAGCGGCTACGGCAATGTGTTCGGGATCTGGCCTTCGGCGCAGGCCCCGACGAATTATGCCGAGGCGCTGGAATGTGGCGCTGCGGAGTTTAGTAAGGCGCTGCATTTGGCGTTGCGCGAGGCTGGGGTGTTGGTGATGCCTTCGCCTTATGGGCGGGTTTATTTGTCGTTTGCGCATGATGACGGGGTGGTTGAGGAAATGAAGGTTGCTTTTGAGGTCGCGGCTTCGAAGCTGGCTGGGCGGTTTGGCTGAGAGGATTGGAGGAGACAGGCCTGGCGTGCAAGGCGTCGGGTCTGGTGGTGATTGATTTACCGCTTTCGCGAGCAAGCCCGCTCCCACAGGGGTTCTCGGTAGTACACAAAACCTCGGGCGCACCACAAATTGATGTAGGAGTGAGCCTGCTCGCGAAGGCTTAAAGTCAGCCAACATCTTCGGCACAGACACACCGCTATCGCGAGCAGGCTCACTCCTACAAGGTTCGTGTCAACGCCACAAATCAGTGCGGGAGCGGGCTTGCTCGCGAAGGCGGTGTGCCAGGCAATAAATGTGTTGGCTGATCTGGCGCTTTCGCGAGCAGGCTCGCTCCCACAGGGGTTCTCGGTAGTACACAAAACCTCGGGCGCACCACAAATTGATGTAGGAGTGAGCCTGCTCGCGAAGGCTTAAAGTCAGCCAACGTCTTCGGCACAGACACACCGCTATCGCGAGCAGGCTCGCTCCTACAAGGTTCGTGTCAACGCACAAATCAGTGTGTGCGGGCTTGCTCGCGAAGGCGGCGTGTCAGGCGATAAATGGGTTGGCTGATCTGGCGCTTTCGCGAGCAGGCTCGCTCCCACAGGGATCTGCGGTGCTCGGACAAAACATTGATCCAGAGCGGTAGCGGTGTAGGAAAATTCGTGTAAAACGGGCGCCGTCGCTACTTGCAGTAACGTGCAAGTAAGACAACTTCCCAATACCTCACCCGTTAAACAGTTACAAAACCGCGCCAAACAATATTGATTATCATTTAGCAGCAACTATGTTCGTTACATTTCAAACAAAACATATTTCCCGCAAAACCGGCTAATGCCCGCAACGCATGGGCTGGCGGGGCTTGGAGGTGCGCTATGTCCTTATTCCAATAAATAATTTCGCTATAGGAATTTTACTTGCCGGGTGTTTAGCCATAAAATCAGCGCGATTGATTGCTGCGACATATCGTCACTGCCTTATTTCTTTATCAAGCTCAGAGACCTTTGCTCTCTGTTAAGGATTACCAGCATGCCCGAAGCGACAGGACTCATGGCCCACAACTGGGGCTTTGCCATTTTCCTTCTGGGTGTCGTCGGCCTGTGTGCCTTCATGCTCGGTGTCTCCAGCCTCCTTGGGTCAAAAGCCTGGGGCCGCAGCAAAAACGAACCGTTCGAGTCGGGCATGCTACCTACCGGTGGCGCCCGCTTGCGGCTCTCAGCCAAATTCTATCTGGTCGCGATGCTCTTCGTGATCTTCGATATCGAAGCCCTCTTTCTCTTTGCATGGTCTGTGTCCGTCCGCGAAAGCGGCTGGACCGGATTCGTCGAAGCTCTCGTTTTCATAGCAATTCTGTTGGCAGGTCTTGTCTACCTGTTCCGAGTGGGCGCCCTTGACTGGGCTCCGGAAGCTCGTCGCAAGCGGCAGGCGAAGCTGAAACAATGAGGCTTTGGCAATGCAATACAATCTCACCAGGATCGACCCCGATGCTCCTAACGAGCAGTATCCGATTGGCGAACGGGAAACCGTTTCCGATCCGTTAGAAGATCAAGTCCACAAAAACATTTTCATGGGCAAGCTGGAAGACGTGCTGAGTGGCGCGGTCAACTGGGGACGTAAGAACTCCCTGTGGCCGTACAACTTCGGCTTGTCGTGCTGCTACGTGGAAATGACCACCGCCTTCACGGCGCCCCACGACATCGCGCGCTTTGGCGCCGAGGTTATCCGGGCATCGCCGCGTCAGGCCGACTTCATGGTTATCGCCGGTACCTGCTTCATCAAGATGGCGCCGATCATCCAGCGTCTCTACGAGCAGATGCTCGAGCCGAAGTGGGTGATCTCCATGGGTTCGTGCGCTAACTCCGGTGGCATGTACGACATCTACTCTGTGGTTCAAGGGGTGGACAAGTTCCTGCCCGTGGACGTCTACGTACCTGGCTGCCCTCCTCGTCCGGAAGCATTTCTGCAAGGCTTGATGCTGTTGCAGGAATCGATCGGCAAGGAGCGTCGTCCGCTTTCCTGGGTCGTTGGCGATCAAGGCGTTTATCGCGCCGACATGCCTTCGCAGAAGGAACAGCGCCGCGAACAGCGAATCGCAGTCACCAACCTGCGCAGCCCTGACGAAGTCTGATCCAGATCTGTTCTGACAAAGAAACGAGAAGCTGGCTTCATTCTTTACGTTGACCGAAAGCGAAAAAATAACCATGACTACAGGCAGCGCTCTGTACATCCCGCCTTATAAGGCAGACGACCAGGATGTGGTCGTTGAATTGAACAACCGTTTTGGCGCCGAAGCGTTCACCGCTCAGTCGACCCGCACCGGCATGCCGGTGCTGTGGGTGGCGCGCGCCAAACTCGTCGAAGTCCTGACCTTCCTGCGCAACCTGCCCAAGCCGTACGTCATGCTCTATGACCTGCACGGCGTGGACGAGCGTCTGCGCACCAAGCGTCAAGGGCTGCCGAGCGACGCTGAGTTCACCGTGTTCTATCACCTCATGTCGCTGGAGCGTAACAGTGACGTGATGATCAAGGTCGCCTTGTCCGAGAGCGACCTCAGCTTGCCGACCGTTACCGGTATCTGGCCGAACGCCAACTGGTACGAGCGTGAAGTCTGGGACATGTTCGGCATCGACTTCAAAGGTCACCCGCACCTGTCGCGCATTATGATGCCGCCGACCTGGGAAGGTCACCCGCTGCGCAAGGACTTCCCGGCGCGTGCGACCGAATTCGATCCGTTCAGCCTCAACCTCGCCAAGCAACAGCTTGAGGAAGAAGCCGCGCGTTTCCGTCCTGAAGACTGGGGCATGAAGCGTTCCGGGACGAACGAGGACTACATGTTCCTCAACCTCGGCCCGAACCACCCTTCGGCGCACGGTGCGTTCCGCATCATTCTGCAACTGGACGGTGAAGAAATCGTCGACTGTGTGCCGGATGTCGGTTACCACCACCGTGGTGCCGAGAAAATGGCCGAGCGTCAGTCGTGGCACAGTTTCATCCCGTACACCGACCGTATCGATTACCTCGGCGGCGTGATGAACAACCTGCCGTACGTGCTCTCGGTCGAGAAGCTGGCCGGCATCAAGGTGCCTGAGAAGGTCGACGTCATCCGCATCATGATGGCCGAGTTCTTCCGGATCACCAGTCACCTGCTGTTCCTCGGGACTTACATCCAGGACGTCGGCGCCATGACTCCGGTGTTCTTCACTTTCACCGACCGCCAGAAGGCGTACACGGTGATTGAAGCCATTACCGGTTTCCGTCTGCACCCGGCCTGGTACCGCATCGGTGGTGTTGCTCACGACCTGCCGCGCGGCTGGGAAAAACTGGTGAAAGACTTCGTTGAATGGCTGCCAAAACGCCTCGACGAATACACCAAGGCTGCCCTGCAAAACAGCATCCTCAAGGGCCGTACCATCGGCGTCGCTGCGTACAACACCAAAGAAGCCCTGGAATGGGGCGTCACCGGTGCAGGCCTGCGATCGACCGGTTGCGACTTCGACCTGCGTAAAGCGCGTCCATACTCCGGCTACGAGAACTTCGAATTCGAAGTGCCGCTGGCTGCCAATGGCGATGCCTACGACCGCTGCATGGTTCGCGTTGAAGAGATGCGCCAGAGCATCAAGATCATCGACCAGTGCATGCGCAACATGCCGGAAGGCCCGTACAAGGCGGATCACCCGCTGACCACGCCGCCGCCCAAAGAGCGCACGCTGCAGCACATCGAAACCTTGATCACGCACTTCCTGCAAGTTTCGTGGGGCCCGGTGATGCCGGCCAACGAATCCTTCCAGATGATCGAAGCGACCAAGGGCATCAACAGTTATTACCTGACGAGCGACGGCGGCACCATGAGCTACCGTACCCGGATCCGCACTCCGAGCTTCCCGCATCTGCAACAGATCCCTTCGGTGATCAAAGGCAGCATGGTCGCGGACTTGATTGCGTACCTGGGTAGTATCGATTTCGTTATGGCCGACGTGGACCGCTAAGCATGAACAGCACGCTTATCCAGACAGACCGTTTCACCCTCAGTGAAACCGAGCGCTCGGCCATCGAGCACGAGCTGCATCACTACGAAGACCCGCGCGCGGCGTCGATCGAAGCCCTGAAGATCGTTCAGAAAGAACGCGGCTGGGTGCCGGATGGCGCCTTGTACGCGATCGGCGAGATCCTCGGCATCCCGGCCAGCGACGTTGAAGGTGTGGCTACTTTCTATAGCCAGATTTTCCGTCAGCCGGTTGGCCGTCACATCATTCGCGTCTGCGACAGCATGGTCTGCTACATCGGCGGCCACGAGTCGGTGGTCAGCGAAATCCAGAACAATCTGGGCATCGGCCTGGGTCAGACCACCACCGACGGTCGTTTCACCCTGCTGCCTGTCTGCTGCCTCGGCAACTGCGACAAGGCACCGGCGCTGATGATCGACGACGACACCTTTGGTGATGTGCAGCCTGCTGGCGTCGCCAAACTGCTCGAGGGCTACGTATGACCCTGACATCTTTCGGTCCTGCCAACCGCATTCAGCGTTCGGCCGAGACTCACCCGCTGACCTGGCGTCTGCGTGACGACGGCGAAGCCGTGTGGCTCGACGAGTACCAGGCCAAGAACGGTTACGCCGCTGCGCGCAAAGCCTTCGCCGACATGGATCAGGACGCCATCGTCCAGACCGTGAAAGACGCAGGCTTGAAAGGTCGCGGCGGTGCAGGCTTCCCCACAGGTGTGAAGTGGGGCCTGATGCCTAAAGACGAATCCATCAACATCCGTTACCTGCTGTGCAACGCGGATGAAATGGAGCCGAACACCTGGAAAGACCGCATGCTGATGGAGCAACTGCCCCATCTGCTGATCGAAGGCATGCTGATCAGTGCTCGCGCGCTGAAAACCTACCGTGGCTACATTTTCCTGCGTGGTGAATACACCACCGCCGCCAAGCACTTGAATCGTGCTGTGGAAGAAGCCAAGGCTGCGGGCCTGTTGGGTAAAAACATTCTCGGCAGCGGCTTCGATTTCGAGCTGTTCGTCCACACCGGCGCCGGGCGTTACATCTGCGGTGAAGAAACCGCACTGATCAACTCCCTCGAAGGCCGCCGCGCCAACCCGCGCTCCAAGCCACCCTTCCCTGCCGCCGTCGGCGTGTGGGGCAAGCCGACTTGCGTGAACAACGTCGAAACCCTGTGCAACGTGCCGGCGATCATTGCCGACGGCGTTGACTGGTACAAATCGTTGGCCCGCGAAGGCAGCGAAGACATGGGCACCAAGCTCATGGGCTTCTCCGGCAAAGTCAAAAACCCGGGCCTGTGGGAATTGCCATTCGGCGTCACCGGTCGCGAGTTGTTCGAAGACTACGCGGGCGGCATGCGCGACGGTTTCAAACTCAAGGCCTGGCAGCCAGGCGGCGCCGGTACCGGTTTCCTTCTGCCTGAGCACCTCGACGCACAAATGTACGCCGGCGGCATCGCCAAAGTGGGCACCCGTATGGGTACCGGCCTGGCCATGGCGGTGGATGACAGCGTCAACATGGTCTCCTTGCTGCGCAACATGGAGCAGTTCTTCGCTCGCGAGTCGTGCGGTTTCTGCACCCCGTGCCGTGATGGTTTGCCATGGAGCGTGAAGCTCTTGATGGCCATCGAAGAAGGCCGCGGTCAGCCAGGCGACATCGAGACCCTCCTGGGTCTGGTCAACTTCCTCGGCCCAGGCAAGACCTTCTGTGCTCACGCACCGGGTGCCGTGGAACCGTTGGGCAGTGCCATCAAATACTTCCGTCCAGAGTTCGAAGCCGGTATCGCGCCAGTCAGCGCCGCCGTCCCGCCTCTGGCAAGGCCGATCGTAATCGGCGCGTAAACGCTTAATAAGGTGAAGGGCCTGGGCCTTTCACCTCCTGCGATGACGCCTTTCGAGGCTGGTTTGATTCGCACGGATAACAAGATTCCATTAGCCACGCCCGCTGACACCGGGCCAACGAAGACCTTTGAACCATGGCCACTATCCACGTAGACGGCAAAGCGCTCGAAGTCGACGGGGCAGACAACCTGTTACAGGCATGTCTGTCGCTGGGCCTCGACATTCCATATTTCTGCTGGCACCCCGCGCTTGGTAGCGTCGGGGCTTGCCGCCAGTGCGCGGTCAAGCAGTACACCGACGAGAACGACACCCGTGGTCGCATCGTCATGTCCTGCATGACGCCTGCCACCGACAACACCTGGATCTCCATCGAAGATGAAGAATCCAAGGCGTTCCGCGCCAGTGTTGTTGAATGGCTGATGACCAACCACCCGCACGACTGCCCTGTGTGCGAAGAAGGCGGTCATTGCCACCTGCAAGACATGACAGTGATGACTGGCCACAACGAGCGCCGTTATCGCTTCACCAAACGCACCCACCAGAACCAGCAACTGGGCCCGTTCATTTCCCACGAAATGAACCGCTGCATCGCTTGCTACCGCTGTGTGCGTTTCTATAAGGATTACGCTGGCGGCACCGACCTCGGTGTGTTCGGCGCCCACGACAACGTGTACTTCGGTCGCGTTGAAGACGGCACCCTCGAAAGCGAGTTCTCCGGCAACCTCACCGAGGTCTGCCCGACCGGTGTGTTCACCGACAAGACTCACTCGGAGCGCTACAACCGCAAGTGGGACATGCAGTTCTCGCCGAGCATCTGCCATGGCTGCTCGAGCGGTTGCAACATCTCCCCGGGCGAGCGTTACGGTGAACTGCGTCGCATCGAAAACCGTTTCAATGGTTCGGTGAACCAGTACTTCCTGTGCGACCGTGGCCGTTTCGGTTATGGCTACGTCAACCGCACCGATCGTCCACGTCAGCCGCTGCTGGCCGACGGCACCAAGCTCGGTCTGGACGCTGCACTGGATAAAGCCGCTGACCTGCTGCGCGGTCGCAATATCGTCGGTATCGGTTCGCCGCGTGCCAGCCTCGAAAGCAACTACGCGTTGCGCGAACTGGTTGGCGCCGAGCACTTCTACTCGGGTATCGAAGCGTCCGAACTGGAACGCATCCGTCTGGTCTTGCAGGTGCTGAACGACAGCCCGCTGCCTGTGCCGAACATGCGCGACATCGAAGACCACGACGCGATCTTCGTCCTCGGCGAAGACCTGACCCAGACCGCCGCTCGCGTGGCGCTGTCGCTGCGTCAATCGGTCAAGGGCAAAGCTGAAGACATGGCCGAAGCCATGCGCGTTCAGCCTTGGCTCGACGCTGCGGTGAAGAACATCGGTCAGCACGCGCTGAACCCGCTGTTCATCGCCAGCCTGGCGGAAACCAAGCTCGACGACATCGCTGAAGAATGCGTACACGCTGCTCCGGACGACCTGGCGCGCATCGGTTTCGCCGTTGCTCACGCACTGGACGCCAACGCCCCGGCCGTTGAAGGTCTGGACGCCGAAGCACTGGAACTGGCTCAGCGCATCGCCGACGCCCTGCTCGCGGCCAAACGTCCACTGATCATCGCCGGTACTTCGCTGGGCTCCAAAGCCCTGATCGAAGCCGCCGCGAACATCGCCAAAGCACTGAAACTGCGCGAGAAGAACGGTTCGATCAGCCTGATCGTGCCGGAAGCCAACAGCCTCGGTCTGGCCATGCTCGGTGGCGAATCGGTCGACGCGGCACTGCAAGCCGTCATTGACGGCAAGGCTGACGCGATCGTCGTGCTGGAAAACGATCTGTTCACCCGCACCGCCAAAGACAAGGTCGATGCCGCACTGAACGCTGCGAAAGTAGTGATCGTTGCAGATCATCAGAAGACCGCGACCACCGACCGCGCGCACCTGGTTCTGCCGGCTGCAAGCTTCGCTGAAGGCGACGGTACGCTGGTCAGCCAGGAAGGTCGCGCCCAGCGCTTCTTCCAGGTTTTCGATCCGCAATACCTCGACGCAAGCATCCTGGTTCACGAAGGCTGGCGCTGGCTGCACGCCCTGCGCGCGACCCTGCTGAACCAGCCGATCGACTGGACGCAACTCGACCACGTCACCGCTGCCGTTGCTTCGAGCACCGCGCAACTGGCGCGTATCGTCGACGCAGCACCGTCGGCCGCGTTCCGTATCAAGGGTCTGAAACTGGCGCGTGAGCCGCTGCGTTACTCCGGTCGCACCGCGATGCGCGCCGACATCAGCGTTCACGAACCGCGCACCCCGCAAGACAAAGACACCGCGTTCGCCTTCTCCATGGAAGGTTACTCGGGTTCGGTTGAGCCGCGTCAGCAGGTTCCTTTCGCCTGGTCTCCGGGCTGGAACTCGCCGCAAGCGTGGAACAAGTTCCAGGACGAAGTCGGTGGTCACATCCGTGCTGGCGACCCGGGCACCCGCCTGATCGAAAGCACTGGCGATTCGCTGAACTGGTTCGCTGCAGCACCGCGTGCATTCAACCCGGCAGCAGGTACCTGGCAAGCCGTGCCGTTCTTCCACCTGTTCGGCAGCGAAGAAAACTCTTCGAAAGCCGCACCGGTTCAAGAGCGCATTCCGGCCGCTTACGTGGCACTGGCGAAATCCGAAGCGGATCGTCTGGGCGTCAACGAAGGTGCATTGCTGAGCCTGAACGTGGCCGGTCAGACCCTGCGTCTGCCGCTGCGCATCAATGAAGAACTGGGCGCCGGTCTGGTGGCATTGCCTGCGGGCATCGCCGGCATTCCACCGGCATTCGCCGGCGTATCCGTCGACGGTCTGCAGGAGGCAGCGCAATGACCTGGTTCACCCCTGAAGTGATCGATGTGATCCTGACGGTCATCAAAGCCATCGTCATTCTGTTGGCCGTGGTGGTCGCCGGTGCGTTGCTCAGCTTTGTCGAACGTCGCCTGCTGGGCTGGTGGCAGGACCGTTACGGTCCGAACCGCGTTGGCCCGTTTGGTATGTTCCAGATCGCCGCCGACATGCTGAAGATGTTCTTCAAGGAAGACTGGACGCCGCCGTTTGCCGACAAAGTGATCTTCACTTTGGCGCCGGTGGTGGCCATGTCCGCCTTGCTGATCGCGTTTGCGATCATCCCGATCACCCCGACCTGGGGCGTCGCGGATCTGAACATCGGCTTGCTGTTCTTCTTCGCCATGGCCGGTCTGTCGGTCTACGCGGTGTTGTTCGCCGGCTGGTCGAGTAACAACAAGTTCGCCCTGCTCGGCGCCCTGCGTGCTTCGGCGCAGACCGTGTCCTACGAAGTGTTCATGGGCCTGGCCCTGATGGGCATCGTGGTGCAGGTCGGCTCGTTCAACATGCGCGACATCGTCGAGTACCAGGCGCAGAACCTGTGGTTCATCATTCCGCAGTTCTTCGGCTTCTGTACCTTCTTCATCGCTGGCGTCGCCGTGACTCACCGTCACCCGTTCGACCAGCCGGAAGCGGAACAGGAACTGGCCGACGGTTACCACATTGAATACGCCGGTATGAAATGGGGCATGTTCTTCGTCGGTGAGTACATCGGCATCATCTTGATCTCGGCGCTGCTGGTCACCCTGTTCTTCGGTGGCTGGCACGGTCCGTTCGGCATCTTGCCGCAACTGTCCTTCCTCTGGTTCGCACTGAAGACCGCGTTCTTCATCATGCTGTTCATCCTGCTGCGCGCGTCTATCCCGCGTCCGCGTTATGACCAGGTGATGGATTTCAGCTGGAAATTCTGCTTGCCACTGACCCTGATCAATTTGCTGGTGACCGCTGCGGTCGTGTTGTGGAACACGCCTGCAGTCGCGGTTCAGTGAGGATTTGACCCATGTTCAAATATATTGGCGACATCGTTAAGGGTACTGGTACCCAGTTGCGCAGCCTGGTCATGGTCTTCGGCCATGGCTTTCGCAAGCGCGACACCCTGCAATACCCGGAAGAAGCGGTCTACCTGCCACCACGCTACCGTGGTCGTATCGTCCTGACCCGTGACCCCGATGGCGAAGAGCGTTGCGTTGCCTGCAACCTGTGCGCCGTGGCTTGCCCGGTGGGTTGCATCTCGCTGCAGAAAGCTGAAACCGAAGACGGTCGCTGGTACCCGGACTTCTTCCGTATCAACTTCTCGCGCTGCATTTTCTGCGGTCTCTGCGAGGAAGCCTGTCCGACCACCGCAATCCAGCTGACACCGGATTTCGAGATGGCCGAGTTCAAACGTCAGGATCTGGTGTACGAGAAAGAAGATCTTCTGATCTCCGGCCCCGGCAAAAACCCTGATTACAACTTCTATCGTGTTGCAGGTATGGCAATCGCTGGCAAGCCGAAAGGCTCCGCACAGAACGAAGCCGAACCGATCAACGTGAAGAGCTTGCTGCCTTAAGGAAGAACGATGGAATTCGCTTTCTATTTCGCATCGGGTATCGCTGTTGTGGCCACGCTACGTGTGGTCACCAACACCAATCCTGTGCACGCCCTGCTCTACCTGATCATCTCGTTGATTGCTGTGGCCATGACCTTCTTCGCACTCGGCGCACCGTTCGCCGGCGTGCTGGAAGTGATCGCCTACGCCGGCGCCATCATGGTGCTGTTCGTGTTCGTGGTGATGATGCTCAACCTCGGCCCCGCCGCGGTTCAGCAAGAACGCGCCTGGCTCAAGCCCGGTATCTGGGCAGGGCCGGTGATTCTCGCCGGGCTGCTACTGGCCGAACTGCTGTATGTGCTGTTCGCTCACCAGAGCGGTCAGGCCATCGGCCACACCACCGTAGACGCGAAAGCCGTGGGCATCAGCCTGTTCGGCCCGTACCTGCTGGTGGTCGAACTCGCCTCGATGCTGCTGCTCGCTGCAGCCGTCACGGCGTTCCATTTGGGCCGTAACGAGGCGAAGGAGTAAGTCATGCCTGCTATCCCTCTCGAACATGGACTGGCCGTCGCCGGCATCCTGTTCTGCCTTGGTCTGGTCGGCCTGATGGTCCGCCGCAACATTTTGTTCGTGTTGATGAGTCTGGAAGTGATGATGAACGCCTCTGCACTGGCGTTCATTGTTGCGGGCGCCCGTTGGGGCCAGCCGGATGGACAGATCATGTTCATCCTGGTGATCAGCCTTGCAGCTGCCGAGGCCAGTATTGGTCTGGCGATCCTGCTGCAACTGTATCGCCGCTTCCATACGCTCGATATCGACGCTGCCAGTGAGATGCGCGGATGAACCTGATCTTTCTGACTTTCGTATTCCCTCTGATCGGTTTCCTGCTGCTGTCGTTCTCCCGTGGACGCTGGTCGGAAAACCTCTCGGCGCTGATCGGCGTGGGTTCCATTGGCTTGTCGGCGATTGTCGCCGCTTACGTCATCTGGCAATTCAACGTCGCGCCACCCGAAGGCGGTCACTACACCCTGGTGCTGTGGAAGTGGATGGCGGTCGAAGGCTTCAAGCCTGACTTCGCCCTCTACGTCGACGGCCTGTCGATCACCATGCTTGGCGTGGTGGTGGGCGTCGGTTTCCTGATCCACCTGTTCGCGTCCTGGTACATGCGCGGCGAAGCGGGTTACTCGCGCTTCTTCTCGTACACCAACCTGTTTATCGCCAGCATGCTGTTTCTGGTACTCGGCGATAACCTGTTGTTCCTGTACTTCGGCTGGGAAGGCGTGGGCCTGTGCTCGTACCTGTTGATCGGTTTCTATTACAGCAACCGCAACAACGGTAACGCCGCACTCAAAGCCTTCATCGTGACCCGGATCGGCGACGTGTTCATGGCCATCGGCCTGTTCATCCTGTTCCAGCAAGTGGGCACGCTGAACATCCAGGAACTGCTGGTGCTGGCACCGCAGAAATTCCAGATCGGTGACTTCTGGATCACTTTGGCGACCCTGATGCTGCTGGGTGGCGCAGTCGGTAAATCGGCACAACTGCCGCTGCAAACCTGGCTCGCGGACGCGATGGCCGGCCCGACTCCGGTTTCGGCACTGATCCACGCCGCAACGATGGTTACTGCCGGTGTTTACCTGATCGCCCGTACCCACGGCCTGTTCACCCTGGCGCCGGAAATCCTCCACCTGGTCGGCATCGTCGGTGGTGTGACGCTGGTACTGGCCGGTTTCGCCGCGCTGGTTCAAACCGACATCAAACGTATCCTCGCCTACTCGACCATGAGCCAGATCGGCTACATGTTCCTGGCGCTGGGCGTTGGTGCTTGGGATGGCGCGATTTTCCACCTGATGACTCACGCCTTCTTCAAGGCCCTGCTGTTCCTTGCTTCCGGTGCGGTGATCGTTGCCTGCCACCACGAGCAGAACATCTTCAAGATGGGCGGTCTGTGGAAAAAACTGCCACTGGCCTACGCCAGCTTCATCGTCGGCGGCGCGGCACTGGCTGCCTTGCCACTGGTCACCGCAGGCTTCTACTCCAAGGACGAAATCCTCTGGGAAGCGTTCGCCAGCGGCAACCACGGTCTGCTCTACGCAGGTCTGGTCGGCGCGTTCATGACGTCGCTGTACACCTTCCGCCTGATCTTCATCACGTTCCACGGTGAAGCCAAGACCGAAGCCCACGCCGGTCACGGCATCGCTCACTGGCTGCCGCTGTCGGTGCTGATCGTATTGTCCACCGCCATCGGCGCGATGATCGTTCCGCCACTGCACGGCGTACTGCCAGAAAGCGTTGGCCATGCCGGTGGCGAAGCCAAGCACAGTCTGGAAATCGCGTCGGGCGCCATCGCCCTGGCCGGTATCCTGCTGGCAGCGCTGCTGTTCCTCGGCAAGCGTCGCTTCGTCACTGCGATCGCCAACAGCGGCATCGGCCGTTTCCTTTCGGCCTGGTGGTTCGCTGCCTGGGGCTTCGACTGGATCTACGACAAACTGTTCGTCAAGCCTTACCTGGCGATCAGCCACGTACTGCGCAAAGACCCGCTCGACCAGACCATCGGTCTGATCCCGCGTATGGCCAAGGGTGGTCACACCGCCCTGAGCCGCACCGAGACCGGTCAACTGCGTTGGTACGCTGCTTCGATGGCTGCTGGTGCCGTGCTGGTTATCGGCGCCATCGTGCTGGTAGCGGTCTGATATGAACCTTGCGAATTTGCGAAAGGAAACGAGCCCGTCATGATTCTGCCTTGGCTAATCCTGATCCCCTTCATCGGCGGCCTGCTGTGCTGGATGGGTGAGCGCTTCGGCGCTACCCTCCCGCGCTGGATTGCGCTGTTGACCATGACCCTGGAACTCGCCCTCGGCCTCTGGCTGTGGGCCCATGGTGACTATTCATTTGCCCCGGCGCCTGGCGCCGATCCGACCTGGGCGCTTGAGTTCAAGCACATCTGGATCGCGCGTTTCGGCATCAGCGTACACCTGGCCCTCGACGGCCTGTCGCTGTTGATGATCCTGCTGACCGGTCTGCTGGGTATCCTCTCGGTACTCTGCTCGTGGAAAGAGATTCAACGTCACGTTGGCTTCTTCCACCTGAACCTGATGTGGATCCTGGGCGGCGTTGTCGGCGTGTTCCTCGCCCTCGACCTGTTCATGTTCTTCTTCTTCTGGGAAATGATGCTGGTGCCGATGTACTTCCTCATCGCGCTCTGGGGTCACAGTTCTTCGGACGGCAAGAAAACCCGGATCTACGCGGCGACCAAGTTCTTCATCTTCACTCAGGCGTCCGGCCTGATCATGCTGGTGGCGATCCTCGGTCTGGTGCTGGTCAACTTCAACAACACTGGCGTGATTACCTTCAACTACGCCGACCTGTTGAAAACCAAGATGTCGATGACCACCGAGTACATCCTGATGCTCGGCTTCTTCATCGCCTTCGCGGTCAAGCTGCCGGTTGTACCATTCCACTCGTGGTTGCCTGATGCTCACGCCCAGGCGCCGACTGCAGGTTCCGTCGACCTCGCCGGTATCTTGCTGAAAACCGCTGCTTACGGTCTGCTGCGTTTCGCCCTGCCGCTGTTCCCGAATGCCTCGGCCGAGTTTGCGCCGATCGCCATGACCCTCGGTCTGATCGGGATCTTCTACGGCGCGTTCCTCGCGTTCGCGCAAACCGACATCAAGCGTCTGATCGCCTTCTCGTCCGTTTCCCACATGGGTTTCGTGTTGATCGGCATCTACTCCGGCAGCCAACTGGCCCTGCAAGGTGCAGTGATCCAGATGCTGGCGCACGGTGTGTCGGCGGCGGCACTGTTTATCCTCAGCGGTCAGTTGTACGAGCGTCTGCACACTCGTGACATGCGTGAGATGGGCGGTGTGTGGTCGCGTATCGCTTACCTGCCGGCAATCAGCCTGTTCTTCGCAGCCGCGTCCTTGGGTCTGCCGGGTACCGGTAACTTTGTCGGTGAGTTCCTGATCCTGATCGGCTCCTTCGCGAGCTGGCCGTGGATTACTGCGATTGCCACTTCCGGTCTGGTGTTCGGTTCGGTCTACTCGCTGATCATGATCCACCGTGCTTACTTCGGCCCGGCGAAATCGGATTCGATCCTGCACGGTATGGACGCTCGCGAACTGATCATGGTGCTAGGCCTTGCGGTGTTGCTGATCTACATCGGCGTCTACCCGCAACCGTTCCTCGACACTTCTGCCGCCACGATGCATGGCGTTCAGCAGTGGCTCGGCACCGCCTTCACTCAACTCGCTTCGGCCCGGTAAGAGCGCTATGGAATTCACGATTCAACACTTTATTGCGCTTGCGCCACTGTTGATCACCAGCCTCACCATTATCGTGGTGATGCTGGCAATCGCCTGGCGCCGCAACCACTCGCAGACCTTCCTGATTTCGGTGGCGGGTCTGAACCTGGCCCTGTTGTCGATCCTGCCTGCCCTGAAAGTCGCGCCTCTGGCCGTGACCCCATTGCTGCAGATCGACTCGTTTGCCTGCCTGTACATGGCGCTGATCCTGGTCGCCACCCTCGCCTGCGTTACCCTCGCCCACGCCTATCTGGGTGATGGCGGTTCGGGTTACCCGGGCAACCGTGAAGAACTGTACTTGCTGATCCTGATGGCCGCCGCCGGTGGTCTGGTTCTGGTCAGCGCGCAGCACCTGGCCGGTTTGTTCATCGGTCTGGAACTGCTCTCGGTACCGGTTTACGGTCTGGTGGCTTACGCCTTCTTCAACAAGCGTTCGCTGGAAGCGGGCATCAAGTACATGGTGCTGTCGGCTGCCGGTTCCGCGTTCCTGTTGTTCGGTATGGCGCTGCTCTACGCTGACGCTGGTTCCCTGAGCTTCACCGGTATCGGCCAGGCACTGGCCGCGACAGGTCTGCCTAGCCCGCTGGCACAACTGGGCCTGGGCATGATGCTGATCGGTCTGGCGTTCAAGCTGTCGCTGGTACCGTTCCACCTGTGGACGCCGGACGTTTACGAAGGTGCTCCGGCGCCGGTGGCCGCGTTCCTTGCGACTGCGTCGAAGGTAGCAGTGTTTGCGGTGATGGTGCGTCTGTTCCAGATCTCCCCTGCCGCAAGCAGTGGCGTACTGAGCGACGTGCTGACCGTTATCGCCATCGCCTCGATCCTGTTCGGTAACCTGCTGGCCCTGACCCAGAGCAACCTCAAGCGTCTGCTCGGTTACTCGTCCATCGCGCACTTCGGCTACCTGCTGATCGCGCTGGTGGCGAGCAAGGGTCTGGCGGTGGAAGCCATTGGCGTGTACCTGGTCACCTACGTGATCACCAGCCTCGGCGCCTTCGGCGTGATCACCCTGATGTCCTCGCCGTACAACGGCCGTGACGCGGACGCCCTGTACGAATACCGCGGCCTGTTCTGGCGCCGTCCGTACCTGACCGCCGTACTCACCGTGATGATGCTGTCGCTGGCGGGTATCCCGCTGACCGCTGGCTTCATCGGCAAGTTCTACATCATCGCCACCGGTGTTGAAGCGCACCAATGGTGGCTGGTCGGTTCGCTGGTTCTGGGCAGCGCCATCGGCGTCTTCTACTACCTGCGCGTGATGGTCACCCTGTACCTGATCGAACCAAACCTGCGTCGCCACGACGCCCAGCTGCACTGGGAACAGAAGGCAGGTGGCGTGATGCTGCTGGCCATCGCCCTGGTCGCATTCTTCCTGGGTGTGTACCCGCAGCCATTGCTGACACTGGTTCAGCAGGCGGGTCTGGCGGGCTGATTGCTCGGCTGGCTACACATGAAAACGGCATCTTCGGGTGCCGTTTTTGTTTTTGTGGGATTTAACATTTTCATTGCCTTACCCACTGCTTTCGCGAGCAAGCTCGCTCCCACAGGTTATGTGTCGTGCACCAATTCTGTGGTCATCCCGGGTCATTGTAGGAGTGAGCCTGCTCGCGAAGGCGTCGGCACATTCAACATTTTCATTGCCTGACCCACCGCTTTCGCGAGCAAGCTCTGCTCCCACAGGTTATGTGTGGTGCACAAATTCTGCGGTTATCCCGGATCATTGTGGGAGCTGGGCTTGCTCGCGAAGGCGTCGGCACATTCAACATCTTCATTGCTTGACCCACCGCTTTCGCGAGCAGGCTCGCTCCTACAAGTTATGTGTCGTGCACAAATTCTGCGGCCATCCCGGATCATTGTGGGAGCGAGCCTGCTCGCGAAGGCGACGGCACATTCAACATTTTCATTGCTTGACCCACCGCTTTCGCGAGCAGGCTCGCTCCCACAGGTTATGTGTGGTGCACAAATTCTGTGGCCATCCCGGATCATTGTGGGAGTGAGCCTGCTCGCGAAGGCGTCGGCACATTCAATATCTTCATTGCTTGACCCACCGCTTTCGCGAGCAGGCTCGCTCCTACAAGTTATGTGTTGTGCACAAATTCTGCGGCCATCCGGGATCATTGTGGGAGTGAGCCTGCTCGCGAAGGCATCGGCACATTCAACCTCTTCACAGCCTGACACCCCGCCGCTATCGCTATTCGGTGCTGGACACTGCTGCGAATTGTTCTGACACGTGAGTTGCGAAGCCTCTTCACAGATCAGTCGAACGATCCTACCTCTCCCGTCTACTCGTCCTACAGGTGATTTTACGACCGACGTCTACCGTTGAAAAAGGGGCGAAGAGCAAGGCCAGCAGGCCTTGACCAATTCGCTTATCGAGATAACACTATACGCAGGAAGCGTACAAAAAATGGATGCTCTTTTTATCGAACTACCTGCGTTTCAGAAGCATCGAGACGATTATCTGGACGATGAGCTGTTTCGCAGCTTCCAATTGGAATTGCTGAAAAACCCGGAAGCAGGCGACCTCATAGAAGAAACCGGAGGGCTGCGCAAAATTCGTTTTTCCGACCAGCGCAGAAACAAAGGCAAGCGTGGTGGTTTGCGGGTGATCTATTACTGGTGGTCCGGTTACGACCAGTTTTGGCTTTTCACCGTTTACAACAAGAACGAACAGGACAATCTGACGCCTGCCCAGAAAAAACTTTTCAGACAAACGCTGGATAAAGAACTCAACACGAGAACCCAATATGAAACGTGACATTTTTTCTGAATTGATGGACGGCCTGGAAGCCCTTGCTGACGAGCGCCAAGGCAAAATAACGCTACACACCCACAAAGTTCAGCTGCCGAAACTGGTACCGATTACGGCTGAAGAGGTCGTCGCCATCCGTCAACAACTCAACCTTTCCCGATCAGTATTCGCGATGTATCTGCGCACTAACACCCGCACGCTCGAAAACTGGGAACAAGGACGCGCGACACCTAACGCCCAAGCCACCACCCTCATCCGACTGGTTGAGCGCTTTCCGCAAACCATCGATCAACTCGCAACCTTGAGCTAGACGAAACCTCCCAGTCCACATGACGAAATTGTAATTCCCTCATCACCTTGGCGTTATCCGCAGCTTGCAACGATGTCACCCGGCGACCATGCCGGCGGGCCCTCGCCCGTCGAACAATAAAACTCACGCCGAAGCACGTTCCCGTTCTGCCGAACTCCAGGAGTGACTGATGCTTAACCCTACAAAAATATCGATGGCCGCTTTAACGGTGGCGATCAGCGCCGGATCATCCATGGTAGTGGCGGAGGAAAAAGCCGAAGGCTTTATCGATGGCAGCAGCCTCACCGTCCTCAACCGCAACTACTACTTCAATCGTGATCACCGCAACGGCCAGTCCAGCCCTACCGGCAATGGCTATTCCGAAGCCTGGGCGCACGCAGTAATCAGCAAGTTCGAATCCGGATTCACTCAAGGCACTGTCGGCTTCGGTGTTGATGCGTTTGCCATGATCGGCCTGAAACTCGACACCGGTGACGGCCGTAACGGCGCTCGGAGCTCCTTCGACGTGTTGCCGGTCAACAGCGATGGCCGGGCGCAGGACGAGTACACCAAATTCGGCGGCGCCGCCAAAGTGCGCGCGTTCGATACGATCGTACGGGTCGGCGATGTGTTCCCTGCCACCCCGGTGGTCGCCGCTGGTGACTCGCGATTGCTGCCCGAGAGTTTCAAAGGCGTGACAGCCATCAACACCAGTATCGAAGGCCTGTCGGTACAGGGCGGTCGACTGCATGCAATGAGCCAACCGACCTCCAGCGACCTCAACGATAACTTCGCCACCTTCTACGCCGGCCCGGTCAATTCGCCGTGGATCGCCTACGGTGGCGGCGATTACGCGTTGAACAAAAACCTCACGTTCAGCCTGTATTCCAGCCGCCTCAAGGACGCCTGGAATCAGTACTACGCCGGCACCGCATGGACGTATCCATTGGCAGATGACCTGTCATTGTTCGGCGACCTCAACTACTACAAGGCCGTCGACGAGGGCAAACAACTGCTCGGCAAATTCGACAACAACATCTGGAGCGGCCGCGTCGGCGTCAAACTCGGCGCCCACTCCTTCGCCCTCTCCCACCAGCGCAACAACGGCAACGACGACTTCGATTACCTGCGCCAGTCCGACTCGATCTTCCTCGACAACTCCATCCAGTACAGCGACTTCAACTCGCCCAAAGAACGTTCCTGGATGGTGCGCTATGACCTCGACATGACCCCGTACGGCGTGCCGGGTCTGTCGTTCATGACCCGTTATGGTCGCGGCACCGATGCTGATTATTCCAACGCCAACGCTGTGTACATGCGCCGCGACGCGGAGGGTAATCCGCTCACCGATCAGAAGCGCTGGGAGCGCGATGTTGAAGTCAAATACGTGGTGCAAAGCGGCTCGATGAAAGACCTGTCACTGCGTTTGCGTCAGGCCACGACCCGCGCCACAGCGTTCGAGTCCGATCTGGAAGAAGTGCGGGTGATCGTCGAATACCCGCTGGCGATTCTGTGAGTTTCATGAGCGATCAGATTCACCTTTAGAAGCTCCTTGCTCCTTTGGAAAGAGGTGAATTTTTTGGCGTCCTTCGGGGCGCCTTTTTTTACTCTGTGAAACACGAAAAACCTGTAGGAGCTGCCGAAGGCTGCGATCTTTTGATCTTGAAAGACACAACCAAAAGATCGCAGCCTGCGGCAGCTCCTACAAGGTTTTGCAATAAATCGGTTATCTGTTGAGCGAATTTGATCTAAGAAAACTGCACCACCCTGTCAGGTCTGACAGGTTACACCGCCAGTCTTTACCGCTAGCGTTAACCCGCCGGGCATCCTATCGATGCCAACCATCTGGCAGGGAGATTCACTGATATGGCCGTCGCCACCTCCATCATCGCTTACATACGTTTCACGGCCAGACGCAACGGCGGTTCGCTATGAGTGAGCAACCGCAGCAACAGTCAACGATGCAGATCAACACTCCCTCCCTGCCCAAAATGGGCGGAGCCATTCAAAGCATCGGCAAGGGTTGGGGCGGCGTCGGCACCACCGGCGCGGCATCGCTTGAATTGCCCCTGCCGATTTCCCCCGGCCGTGGTTCTGCCCCGGCGCTTGGGCTGGGTTACAGCAGTGATGTCGGCAACAGCCCGTTCGGAATCGGCTGGCATCTGACGGCCAACGCCATCACCTTGCGCACAACCAAGGGCGTTCCGGCCTACACCGGCAACGATATTGTCACCGGCCCCGGCGGCGATATGTGGATGCCCGAGCGCAGTGACGGCGACGGCAGCGTCATCTCCAGAAACGTCATGCGCTACAACGGCATCGATCTGGGCGTACAGCATAAGGTGGTGCGCTATTGGCCGAGAGTTGAAGGGGCTTTCAGCCTCATCGAGCACTGGTCAACCGCCACCGACGCCAGCGGGTTCTGGCTGATTCACGGTGCCGATGGCAGCCTGCATATCTACGGCAAAACTCCCGACTCACGCCGAGCCGACCCGGCCGATCCATTGCGCGTCGGCGCGTGGATGATCGACGAAAGCCTCAACACGCGCGGCGAGCACATCGTCTACCAATACAAAGCGGAAACTGACGCCCCCGCCCCGCCGCAACTGCGCGACTACCGTGCGCAGCGCTACCTCAAGTGCGTGTATTACGGCAACGCCAAGGCCCATCCGCACCTGTACGCCTGGGTCACCGACAGCTGGAAAGCCGAGCAATGGCACTTCCATTTACTGTTCGATTACGGCGAACGCAGCACTACCCTGGAAACCGCCCCCACCTACGCAGAAACACAACCGTGGCCTGTACGCAGCGATCCCTTCTGGAATTACAGCTACGGCTTTGAACTGGGCACCCAGCGCCTGTGCCGGCAAGTGCTGATGTTTCATCACTTCCCCAAAGAACTCGGCGATACGCCCGTGCTGGTGCAGCGCCTGTTGCTCGAGCACCGGGCCAACCCGCTCGGCTACAACCATCTGACTGCCGCGCACATTCAAGCGTATGACGCACTCGGTCAGGTCGAAAGTCGCCCGCCCATGGAGTTCGGCTACAACGCTTGCGAGCTCGACCCCAAGCATCCGGGCTGGGCACAGTTTCCCGACATGCCCGGACTCAATGACGGCCAGTTCTATCAACTGGTCGACTTGTATGGCGAAGGCCTGCCGGGGGTGCTGTGTCGTTATGATCAAGCGTGGTATTACCGCGAACCATTGCGCTGCGACAGTGGCGGCGACGACGTCTGCTACAGCGACTGGAAACGGCTCGAAAACATTCCGGTGGCCGACAGCAGCAAAGCGATTCACCAATCGCTGACCGACCTGACGGGCGACGGCAAGCTCGACTGGGTGATCGCCATGCCCGGTATGCACGGCTTTTTCACCCTTGGCCCGGATCGCGACTGGTCAAACTACGTTCCCTTCAAGGCGTTCCCCAACGAATTCCTGCATTCAATGTCACGCCTGACCGATCTGGTCGGCGACGGCCTCAGCGACCTCGCACTGATCGGCACCAACAGCGTGCGTCTGTATGCCAATCGCCGCGAGCACGGGTTCGCCGACGGCGTCGACGTGCCTCATCGTTATAAATTGCCCGACGGTGACGACGATGAGCTGCCGTCATTGCTGCATACGCAAACCGAAGTGGTCGCGTTCGCCGACCTGCTCGGCAGTGGCCAGCAGCATCTGGTGCGCATCCGCCACAACGAAGTCAAAGTCTGGCCGAATCTGGGGCGCGGGCGCTTCGGCAAAGGGTTTGTGCTGTGCGCGCTGCCGTTCACCTACAGTGAGTTCAATGCGGCACAGGTTCTGTTGGCCGATATCGACGGCTCCGGCGCGGCCGATCTGATCTACCTGGAACCCAAGCGTCTGCGTGTGTTCATGAACCACGCCGGTAGTGGATTCGAGCAAAGCAGTGTCGACCTGCCGTGGCCCGAAGGCGTGCTTTACGACCGACTTACCCAGGTCAGCACCGCCGACCTGCAAGGGCTGGGTTGCTCAAGCCTGATCGTGACGGTGCCGTACATGGCCCCTCGACACTGGCGCTACGATTTCGTCAAAGCCAAGCCGTATCTGGTCAACCGCACCTGCAACAACATGGGTTCCAGCAGCGGCGTGACCTACCGCAGTTCGGCGCAGGAATGGCTGGATGAAAAAAACCAGCAACACGCGGCGGGCATCGAAAACCCGATCTCCCAATTGCCCATGGCGTTGCATGTGGTCAAGCAGCAGACCCAGCACGATGACATCACCGGCAACACGCTGACGCAGGGTTTCAGTTATCGCGGCGGTTATTACGACCGCTTCGAGCGCGAGTTCCGTGGCTTTCGCCTGCTCACGCAGACCGATACCGAAGCGACGCAAGCCGAACGCGCAACCGCCGGTTTCACCGCACCGATCCTGAGCAAAACCTGGTTCCACACCGGCGAGGATATCGACCCTTCCCGCGACGGTTATTACACGGGCGACCCGTCTGCGGTAGCCCTGCAACCCACGCTGCTACACGATCACGCGGCGCAACCCATCGAGTCACCAGACGAAGACCTCCAGCGCGAAATTGCCCGCTGCCTGAGCGGCAGAGTCCTGCGCTCGGAGGTCTACGCCGCAGACGACGATCCCGCCACTGCCGTGCCTTACGCTGTTCAGGAAAGCCGCGTCGCCGTGCGCGTGTTGCGGCCCAAAGGTGAGCACAATCCTTACGCGGTGCTGCAGCCGCTTGACCTGGAATCGATCAGTTATCAATACGAGCCAGACATCGCCGATGACCCGCTATGTCAGCACACACTGAATCTGGAATGGGATGAATACGGCAGCGTCATTCATGGCTTTACCGTGCACTACGCACGGCGCAAAACCTTGAGCGATACACCGCCGTTCAGCGACGAATATCACCAAACCTGGTGGAAGGATGCCCACGACGATGCCCAACAAAAGTGGTACCTGACGCAAACCAAAGCGCTGCACCTTCACCTGCCAAATCCAGAAGCCTGGCGCCTTGGCCTGCCCTATCAGGCGCGCGGCAACGCACTGGTGCTCGACAAGCCGGCGCTCACCGCCGCCAACATCAGCCATGAGTATATTCTGCAACAAAGCGCCGACGACGGCGCGTGGGCGAAACAATCAGTGCTCACAGGCTTGTCGATGCAGCTCTACATGAACCCCGCCAACAACCAGCCCCTTGCACCCGGCCAAGCGACGTTCGAAGGCTTGCCTGCTTACATAGAAACGGCGGAGCTGGATGCCATCGCCCTCAGCGCTTACGACAAACTCAAGGACGCCGAGGGCAACATGCCCTTCAACCTGAAAGAAAAACTCGAGTCACCGGAAGTCGGTTACCACATCATGGATCTGTTCCTGCCTGAAGTGAAAAACACCCCACCGACCGATCCGGACGATGCAAAAAATTACCTGTGGTCGGTGCGTAAAGGCTTCCCCACCTATCACGCGCTGGATGGTTTTTTTAACATCCAGAAGTATCGCGAAACCCTTAGCCACGGTGAGACCCAGGTCTTTTACGACGACTATTGGTGCCTGACCAATGCCGTCACCCTGCCCGATGGCTGCACCACCCGCACGCTCGATGTGGATTACCGGAGCTTTCTGCCGGCCGCCATCGAAGACGCCAACCGCAATATTCAAGAGGCGCGTTACGACGCATTAGGCCAAGTGTTGGTCACCAGTTTCCACGGCACGGAATTAGGCCTGCCGGTGGGTTTTGATCGACTGGAAACCTACGTCGCGCCTCCCGACCGCCACCCGGCGATTGCCATTGCCGACCCGAAAAAAGCCATCGGCAATTTCGCCAGTGTCGGCTTCAGCGATCCTTTCAGTTGGATGGGGCGCGTCTCACGCACCACACCGCCCTCCGCAGAATGGCTGACCTGGGCCAGACGTGAAGGATTCATCTTGCCCAGCGGGCACTTTTGCGACAGAGCGCGGCAGCATATTGCTGACGTGCAAGCCCCAGACGCGAACGAGACGATCCTCAAGCAACAACTCGACGCAGCCCACCGCGAACCGATACACGCCGTCACGATGCTGGCTGACCGCTACCCCGGTGACCCGGAGATGCAAGTGCGGGTCAGCATCGCCTGCTGGGACGGCTTCGGTCGGTCGCTGCAAACCAAACAGGAAGTCGAGCCAGGCAAGTCGTGGCAGGTCGGGGAAAACGGTGAGTTAATCCTCGACTCCGACGGCAAGCCTGTCGAGGCCGATGTGCCACGCCGCTGGCGTGTCAGCGAGCCGGTCGAGTACAACAACAAGAGCGAAAAAGTACGCATCTACCGACCCTACTTTGCCGATCAACCGCGCTACATCAACGATCATTCAATGCGCGTGCATGCCTTCCATGATCAGCAGTTTTACGATGCGGCCGGTCGCCCGACCGAAACCATACTGGCGAAAAACATGCTCCAGGGTATTCCGCCGCAAATGAAGCCGTTACGGCGGGAGACGTGGTACTGGATCTGGTGCAGCGTGGCGTTTGATGAGAACGATTTGTTTGAACCGCCGCCGGAACAACCGCGCAAAAAATTTCCGTTCATATGAATACTTGGCTTGATACGCAAACCCCACAATTGACGGCGAACGACAGCCGTGGCTTGCCGGTGCGGCAGATTGCGTATTGGCGCCAGGATCTCAGCGAGCCTGAGGCGCGGGTAACGACTCAGCAACATGATGCGGCTGGTCGTCTGGTGGCGCAGCGGGATCCGCGGTTGATGGCGGATGCTTCGGCACCTGCCAATCTTGCGTCGATCTGTTCGTTGTCAGGGAAAGTGTTGAGCAGTCTCAGCGTCGATGCCGGGTGGCAAGTCAGTTTATTGGGTGGGGCCGATCAGACTGTGTCGGGATGGGATGGTCGGGGGCGTCAGCGCAGGACGGAATATGACGATCAGGTTCGACCGCTGGCGGTGTTTGAGCAGGGGGTTGATGGCGAGTTGTTGTGCACCGAGCGTTTTGCCTATGGCGACGACGATCCGGCATTTTCCGCGCGTAACCAGTGCGGACAACTGATTCGCCACGATGATCCCGCAGGTACGCAATTGTTCGAGCAGTTCGGTTTTGCGGGTGAAGTGCTACAACTGACCCGCCATTTTTTGCAGACGCTGGAATCTCCCGACTGGCCGGAGCCCATTTCCGAGCGAGACACGTTGCTTGAGCCCGGTGCCGGGTTCACGGCCCGCGCACGGTTTAACCCGCTGGGCGAGGCCATCGAACAAACCGACGCCAGAGGTAACCGGCAGATGTTCAGCCACACTGTTGACGGCCCGTTGCGCGAGGTTCGTTTGCTATTGGCGAAGGATACTGCAGCGAAAACTTTGGTCTGCGCCATTCAGTACAACGCCCACGGTCAGACAGAGCAGGAGACGGCCGGCAACGGCGTGATCACCTCGCTGGAATACGCAGCTGACGACGGTCGGCTTTCGCGGTTGCAGGCCAAACGTGGCAGCGACGCTCTGCAAGATTTGCGTTACGTCTACGACCCGGTCGGCAACGTGCTCAGCATCGAAGACGCCGCCCTGCCCGTTCGCTACTTTGCTAATCAGCGGGTTGAGCCGGTTAATCGCTACGTTTACGACAGCCTCTATCAGCTGATCAACACGACGGGATGGGAGGCTGGAGGTACTAATCAAGGTCCGACATTTTCGAGGTTTGACGATCCGGCGTCGTGCGCCAACTATTCGCAATCCTACCGCTATGACCGTGGCGGAAACCTGCTGGAACTGACGCATGACGGGCCGCAAAGTCACGGTCATCGACTGGTGGCGGCTGCGCAGAGCAATCGGTGTTTGCCGGTGCTCAATGGCGTGGAACCGAGCGAAGAGAACTTTCGCAAAAGCTTCGATGCCAACGGCAATTTGCTCAACCTTCAACCGGGGCAGGTTTTGCGTTGGGATCTGCGCAACCAATTGCGCGAAGTCAGACCCGTGGCGAAGGACCGTGAGGGTTACGTTTACGGCGCCGACGGTATGCGCGTTCGTAAAGTGCGCTCTGCGCAAACCAACGCCCGAACGCTGATTTCGGAAGTTCGTTATCTGCCAGGTCTGGAGTTACGCACCCACAGCGGAACGGGGGAAGCGTTGCAGGTGATCACCGTTCAAGCCGGACGCAGCAGCGTGCGGGTTTTGCATTGGGAATCCGAGCCGCCGAAAGACATCGCCAACGATCAATACCGCTACAGCCTCAATGATCATCTCGGTTCCTGCGCCCTCGAACTGGACAGCTCAGGCGACATCATCAGC